>JADFYF010000135.1 GCA_015233165.1 Candidatus Omnitrophota bacterium | reverse complement strand
TCCATCCGAGCGCCAAAAAGAAGATCGTCCATCGTAATAACAGTCCTCTTGTCCTGTGCCAAACGCCGTAATGCGTTCAACACGGCATTCTTAATGTATCCACCGCTCATGACGAACTTGCGCCCTAACTCATCAAAATCAACATCCGGCGCGATTGTGACCTTAGGCGGAATATGCGTCCGCCAAATCCCAGGCCTCAAAGCCTGATCTGGTGGTGTAAAGCGGACTTTTAAAGATACGCGCCGTTCAAGAGCCGGGTCCAAGGCATTATCTAAGTTTGTCGTTAAACATAACACCCCTTCAAACCGCTCAATCTCCTGAAGCATTACATTCACAAAGGCTATATCACGCTCATGGATCATGCTCTGGCGGTTATAAAGAAGAGAATCGGCTTCATCGAAACACAGGACCGCATCTTTAGACATTGCCGTCTTGAACAAATTTGAAATGTTTTTCTCCGTGTCACCAAAAAACCTGGCTGTCACTTGAGGCAAAGCCACCTGGTAAACCTTCTTACCTACACGCCTGGCAACAGCATCGGCAAGCATACTTTTCCCCGTTCCTGGAGGGCCGTAAAATAGGAATATCGCTCCGCGGCCTTTCTTGATCTTTTCATGAACACCAAGCTCTCCGAGACCGCCTTTCCAGGCATCGATATGGAAAAGAACATCCTCCTTGATCTTCTGTGGCAAGATCACATCATCCATGCCATATTCAGGATCCCGAAGGTCCACGGACTCTACTGCGGGGCTTTCTTTAACGACAGGAAGGATTTCAACCGCAATACCACTAACAAAGCCCGTCAGAGCTGAACGAGTTGCCGGATTTAGAGCAACCTCGTCGTTCCTGTCCATCCCACAGCCTTTTTCCTTTAATACGAGAATATTCCTTTTAAACAACGCACATTCAGGCATTAAGGCGTTATGCGCTTTTAATTTAGAATCCCAGGAAGTCTCAACATCAAGAAGCGACACCAATTCATTAGCTTTTATGCAATGAACAGGGTGAAAAAGATCCATATATAGAATAAAAAGCGCCGTCTTTTTCTCAAAAGTTCCCAGCCCGTTCACCTGGGCGAATTCCTCAAATAGAAGCCTAACCCCACGCTCTTTTGCCGCATTAACATCACACCAGAAGGACTGACTTTCTTCCCGAATGAACGCATCGATCTTTTTCAATTCCTTTAATGCAGCCCAGTACTCGCCTTCGCATGAGTTCTCACGGACGTTTTCCCAGACCTTTTCCAGGATCCCCCGCCTGTTCAAGTAAAACTCGCAAAGCGTAAAATACTCGCCGAAATAATGCTGGTCAGTTCGTATGTCCATTGTTATTCACCTGCCTCTTCAAGCCTTTCGAGACGGGACTCAACCTCTCTCAAAGGAACCAACATTAACCATAATGGCTGATCCTTGACCAATCGCTCAGCCTCTCGCCTTGACCTTGGATTAAAATTCTTTAGGCTGTAAAAATGATGATCATCCAGCATCCAATGCTTTATTTCTTTCCAACCCTCAAGGGTCGGATTATCCAGGAAATCATCTGCCATTGCCCAAGCATTGCCCAAAACCTCCCACAAATTACAAGCCAAGTACTCCTCTGGTCCCCAAGGCTTATTCGGACCACGACGGTTAGACATCTGAAATAGCTCATGAGAAATCTGCTCAACCGTCCTATTTTTCCTGCTTTTAATATGTTTTTTCTTCATGCTTTATTCCTCGTTGCATTTAATTCTTCAGGATATGACGACTTATTCCCTATATCAAACCCCATAGGAGAGCGCTTTTCCTGGTGCTTAAGAACATCCAAGTCCTCTAGCAAATCAGTGAATACCAAGACTGGTTCATTTTCATTTCTTAAGATCGCCTGTGCAAAGCCTGAATTGACCGACTCCTTAAGATAGGCCCCGGAAAACCCTGAAAAACTCTCGGCCACAACTTCGATCTGTCTGTCAGTAATCTGATTAGGAACCAAATTGATAAAATGTTTGAGAATATGACAGCGCCCCTTAAAGTCCGGATTCATGATTTTATAAACCCTATCAAAGCGTCCAGGCCTGTTCTGAAGCGCTTTCTCGACCTTGGCCAGATGATTTGTCGTAGCAAAGACAATGATCTCCTTATTATCAATCATTCCGTCGAGCTCATTCATGAGCTCTCCAAGATATTCACCATCCCGGGCATGTTCCCGTTCTTCACCATAAAGATCAACATCCTCCAAAATAAGCATGGTCGGCGCCAACCTGCGCGCTAAGTTAAAAACACGAGACATGCTTCTTTCCGTGGGATCCTTAGTAAAAGGAACGAGGATGCACGTAACGTTGGTCTGATTAGCCAGGATCTTCAAAAGAAGAGTTTTACCATTCCCAGGTTCCCCGGCAAGGATGAACCCTCTTTTACTATTGAGGCCGTAACGCGCCAGTGTCCCGGCACACCGCAGCACGCCATCAACCTCCAGACGGATCCGTTCAGCCAGACCATCGGATAAAACAATATCGCTCCATCCGTAAGAACTCAGCGGCATAAGCTTGCCCGCAAGACCAATAAACTTTTTGCCTTTAAGGTAATGATGCTGCCTTCGATATTCTCGAAAAGCCTCAACAAACGCCCTAAAAGCCTCCACATTTACCGCAATAATCTGACACGTCGTGGCAGGGCTATAATCATCCGGTTTAAATCCCACGCAATATGTATTTCCCTGCCATTTGAAGAAAAGCGTTACTTCCGCCCAAATCTCTATAAAAACCCCGGGATCGATCTCAAGCTCTCGCTTGATCGGATACAATACCGGGATCCCTTTCGATCGTTCATTTTCATAATTCGACTCTTCGGTCAACTGAGCCTGTTCAGAAATGAACTTTTCTAAACAATAAACAACGTTGTTAAGCTCAACCCCTTCCGAATCCTGCTCATGGATCTTTAGCTCAGACAACCGCTCACGAGGCAAAGAGAAATGTCTGGCCAAGGCCTGCTGTTTTCTATCGAAATTCTTGGCCTGATCATACTGAACCTTGGCGATGTTATACTGCTCGCACGCCAGCTCGATCGAACTCTCAATTAATTTCTTTACGTTATCCATACCAACACCTTTCTTAAGAATGCTCCGGATATTTCTTGAACAAATACATCATCCCTGAAGTTAAAATCAAGTTCGCCACCCCGCTGGCAATAAACACTGGCTCTCTGATCGCGATCGCCCGAACTAGATAACAAGCCACCGCGGCAAACAATATCTGATACGTCAGCAAGCTTAATCCCATCGTTGACCGTTCTTTTACTGACTTTACGAACTGCGGCACTGATGTTGCCATACTAAAGACCATCCCGATCCAACCTATCATCTCCGTCCACATCTTTCTGCCCTGCTTTCTTTCAACGTCCTTCTTCGCTGAAAGAATAAACCACAGGGACGACAGCCTTGTGTCGTCCATAAAATAATAACCGGACAGCAACAATTTCCGCCCGGCCTATAAATATCACAAGTCTTTTGTATTAAATAGTTTATGTTTCCTCTTCGAGCTCATACAGATCTTCATCAATATCAAACGTCCACCCAACGGCCTCTCTCACCGTCTTCATTGTTGGCGGAACGCGAAGCGTATAATAAGCCC
>JADFYF010000134.1 GCA_015233165.1 Candidatus Omnitrophota bacterium | reverse complement strand
ACTCAAACCTTCAAATACGACGAGCTTAATCGTCTAACCTTTGCGCAAGCCAGTTACGGCACCAAGAATTACGCCTATGATGACATCGGCAACATCACGCAGAAGGACGGCCTTAGCTACTCCTACGGAGAACTCAACGGTCGCATCGACGGCAGCAAGGCCGGTCCGCATGCCGTAACATCCTTATCGGATGGAACAACCTTCAAATATGATGCTAATGGCAATACCGTCACGACTCAAAAAGGCAGCAGCACGACGACGTATGTCTTTGATGTTCAGAATCGTCTTGTGTCGTCGTCGAATAATGGGACGAAGGTGGCGGATTACGTGTATGACGGAGACGGTGGAAGAATCAAAAAGACAGTTTACCGCAGAGACATCGCCCTTTACAATGTCAACACAGGAACGATGCTCTTTGACACAACAGGCAAACCCGCGACGCTGGCTAACCCGACACCAGATATCACCAAATATGTGGGACAAGTCTACGAAGAAGAAAGCACCGGAAGAAAGACCAAATTCATCTACGTGGGCAGCACCCGGGTCGCCGCCATCGGCAGTAATGGTGATGTTTACTACTACCACACCGACCATCTAGGCGGCACCAACGTCTTAACCGACGCGATGGGATTAGCCAAAGAACTCACCGAGAACGATCCTTACGGATTAGTTGTTAGGCACGAAAAATACGGCAACGACTTCGCCAGCGCCTGGTACTACTTCACCGGCAAACCCTTAGACGACGAGACGGGGCTGATGTTTTATGGGGCGAGATACTATAACCCGAAGGTGGGACGGTTTATTACGGCGGATACGATTGTTCAGAGCCCAAATAACCCACAGACTCTTAATCGATATTCTTACTGTAGTAATAACCCTACGAATTTGGTCGATCCGTCCGGACACAAAAGCTTCTGGAAGAAGGTGGGAGATTTCTTTAAGAAGTTTGGTGGTACAATAATAAGTGTGGCATTTACCTTTGTTGGGATGCCATTTATAGGGGCGCTAGTAAGTTCGGCTTTTAATACTATTGTTAATAGGGGCAGTTTTGGGGATCTTGCTATGAGTTTTGGGGTAGGTCTAGTTACAGGTTATGCGGGAGGAACCATAGCGGGAGACATAGCGCATGGGCTGGGTATGAATATGGCGGGACTAGGAACCGCTGTTTTTAGAGGAGTCTTAGGTGGTGCTATATCTGGCGCTGGAACGGCGGCAATATTTGGAGGAGATATTGGTCAAGGGGCTCTGTTTGGTGGGGCTTTAGGTGGAGCGATGGGTGGTCTAATGTGGGCTAAGAATAACTATACAACCAATAAATTTCTAAAGAATAATGTTGCTTTTGATGATTCGGTATCAGATGCAGACAGATCTGAATATACTCAATCAATAAAAGAATTAGGGCAATCTCCTGAAGGTCAAAGAACAATAGGGGCTTACCGGTCATCGGGGACGCATTTAATAGTAGAATCAATAACAGAGGCTAATGCTCATGGATTTGGAAGTTCAATAGAACTTAATCCAAATACCGAGGTTTATCATAAAATACCAGCTCCTAGTTATACTCAGTTAAAAACCGCGGATATGGCTACAATTATGGCTCATGAATTAGGCCATACAGATATTATTGGAGGAAGGTATGCTTCAAATGAAACAATGACTGTAACCTACCACGAAAATCCTTATAGAGCATGGGAGGGATTACCTGCTCGTACTGGATATTATAATCAAGGCGATTCGTCTAATTTACGATGGGTGCATCAATATTAAGGAGGCTAATGATTAAACCACTTTTAATTTTGGTGTTGTTATTTTGTAATTATCCAAAAGCTTTTTGTGACGTTCCAGAGAAAATTGGGAGTACAAACTCAATGGCTATCGATAAGAATGTTAAAGATATTGATAGGTACAAAGATTTTTTCGCTTCATCATGTATTAAACTTTTGGTTCGAGATATTCATACTAAGGAGATATCCACCATTATTGTCGGAAGTTCTTCCTTTGCGGAATTTTATGCCAATGCTCATGGATTTCAAAAGAGTAAGAATAAAAATAATCTTAAAAATTACCAAGCTTTTTTAAATACCAAGTATTTACAGGATTTAGCCAGTCATAGAAATTTGCCTTTAGATGTCGATATGAAAGAATTAAAGAAATCCACCTTCTTTCTAATTGCCAATAAATCTATAAGTTTTGAGGATTTATCAGTACAAAATGAACAAGACTTTATTAATAAATATTTTGATTTTAATTCTACCGATGGTAGCGGTACTCTTAAGAACGAATATTATGAGAAATATACACGTAATCCTACTTTTATTTCTTTGTTGATTGATTTGGGATACGACGCTGTATGGGGAGATTATATTCCAAATTTAAATATTTATACTAAACCGTTTGTCTTAAGATTTAAGAGAACGCAAACAATCGGGACAGAGTGAGTTGACTCGGATTTGACGGAATTAAACGGAACTAAAGGTATATGATTTGACATTATTTGTAAAGACGATAAGCTTGATTCAATTTAATTAACTCAGTATAAATTTAGGGAAGGGAGAAAACATGTTTAAAGTTATTAAGATTTCTGCTTTAGGGATTTTGGTTTTTCTTGCATTTACTCAACCAGCTATGTCACGTGATTTTGCTGATATTTATACGGAATGCGGTCTGGGAGCTATGATTGCCCCTAGAAATGCAGCTGTTGCAGCGGTTACAAATGTGACCTGGGATTCCGGAACCACGGCTATCAGTTCCAATATTTCTTCTCCTGATACTTGTAAAGGTGGTCAGCCAAGAACAGCAGCATTTATTCACCAGTCGTATCCTGCCTTAGAAAAGGATCTGGCCAGCGGCAACGGTATTTATTTAGATACCCTAGCTGTCTTAGCAGGACATTCCGCTTCTGATAAAACACAATTCATTGCCTCCTTGCGCAGTGATTTTTCTAAAGTGGTCGCATCAGCAGGTTATTCTGATAAGAGTTCTTTTGAGAAATCAGAAGCCTTATACAATGCCGTCTATAAAAACAGTTAACATTTAAATAAGGAGGGAGGCATCGTAAGATGTATCCCTCCTTGTTTTTTCTATCCTTGTCTGTTTTTTTTAATAAAGTCCTCCAATTTTTAATTATTCTAGCCTCACTTGGATTGGTTTCCGGAGCTGAAGCATCTTCACAGGAAGATATTCTCGCTAAAGCCAATACCCTTGATCTTGCTCATCACACCACATGGCTTAAACTACTTCACTACGAAAAGGGAAGCAGCCACAGTAGTGTTATGACAGAAGAGTTTTTCGTCTCTCTCCAAGGTAGGAATGATCCGCAAGTTGAATTGGAGGCTACTATTCGCGCGTATTTCATGCCCTGGGGTAAGGACCCTAATCAATCGCCTCGTTGTCGATTTCCGGCGAGATATTTCTGGCTCTCCAAACAATTGTCCCTGCCGGATTATCAGTTGAAGGACGATCGATGCATTAACTTTGAGAAATGGTCCTTATCGGATCAGGTCAAATCCATCAGCGTCATGCTGGTGAGTGGCTATTTTGGAAATCCAGCTTCAACATTCGGCCATGCCTTCTTAAAATTTAATACGGATTCGCTAGATGATCAAAGGGGGCTTTTTGATTTAACGCTAAGTTACGGTGCTATGG
>JADFYF010000133.1 GCA_015233165.1 Candidatus Omnitrophota bacterium | reverse complement strand
AATACAAATCTGCTGAAGGTATAAAGTATCTAATGGTTGAATCGAATCGTAATAGGACTCCGAAAGGATGGTCTGAGCTTCCCATCGAAGTGCAAAATGAATTTCGTTTAAGGACTACGCCAAGTGAAGATGAGATGCCGGCACCTGTTTTGAAACCTGAAGTAAAGAAGACTCAGACAACTGCGCCAAGCGTGAATCAGGCACCGATAGTTGTCAAGAATATGGATGAGGTTTCATCTCTATTTTCTGGATGGTATTTTTCATCTAACTGGTCAAATGAAACAGAGGGGGAGGCTTCTAGAGAGTTAAAGGAACACCTTGAAGTCTATAGACCGCTTTTCCGTAATGAAACCAAAACCAGTCTGAAGTATAAGGATGTAAATAATCCATCGAAAGAAAAGGTGCTTATTTATGATTATAACTGGAGCGAATATGGCGACAGTTTTAAGTTACGTTTAATTGAGAACAATAATCAGTTTGGAATAGATTTTATCGAGGACAAGGATGGGCAGTCATCATTGCAAATTCGTATTCCTGAAGGAACGTTTACGATTCGGAAGGTTGGAGATAAATATGCGGTATCTAAGGAACAGAAGACAACAAATCATCATGAAGTTCTAGGAGCCTTAGTATCTGAGCCTAATTATACAGATTGGACTTGGGAAAAGGGGACTAATCCTGTTCAAAAGAAAGATAAGGCAATGCATTCCTCTACTTCTAATTTAAGCAACACAGGTGGTATCGACTTTAACTCCGATAAGATGAATTTAGAAACGCGTAATAGCGGCGGAGAGATGACCTTTCATCTGGATCCCGCCCAACTCGCCCAGCTTCGAAATGTCCCTGGCTTTACACCCGTGATTATCAATATCCAGCCGATGATAGATCTCAGGGGATTTTTGGGGTTAAATGCGGTGGATAGTTCAGCGGTTGTCTCGTAGGGAAATGCCATTACTCGTTGATTTCTAGAAAAACATCCCTCAGAACTTCTGCAGTATCAACATGTTGTAGTTTTTCTTTCTCCGTCGGGTTGACATTGAAAAAAGCAGCGGATATACTTGCCAATAGAGTAAAAAGCAAAGTCAGGGAAACCTGACGGCGCAAAGGATCGGACCTAAGGGGATGCAAACCTATGGTAGTCGAGCGAATCTCTGGATCTACGAATGTATTCTTATCTTCTTTAAAAAAATCCAAAAATAACGTTTTCATTTTAGTCGTTGTCCTAATCCTATCCATCGTTGTCATCGGGGAGGGGTTTTCCTTTGCGGATACAGCCGTGTCCAATACAGGCAAGGCTGCTATGAGTGCTGTGAGTATACAGGCAGGACCTGGGTCTGTGTTTTCTCAATTTGCGGGAAAGCATGGAACAGGATCGTTACTCATGACTCCTGAGCAACGCAAGGCCTTTCATAAAAAACATACGCGTATTAAAAAGGTTCATGTTAATGGCTTGGGGTTAAAACGTATTAATCAGGAACGCAAGAGGAATCATCTTTCGTCCTTGGATCAAGGGGCTGCGTTACCTGCAGGTCAGGAAATAGAATCAGCTCTTGAGGCCAATGCAAGTGCTACTCCAGCGACGACATCACCATCGACGAATACTCCCTCGGTCACGGCCTTGCCGCAGACAACAGCAGCGTCGTTAGCTCCAGGGACATCACAGGTCGCATCCATACCTGCCACAGTCGATAATAGTATCGAACCTTGGTTTCCTGTGATCGGGGATCAGGGGAATGAAGGATCCTGCGTTGCTTTTGCATCGACGTATTATCAGTTGACCTATATGTATGCCGCATCTAAAGGATGGACGGTGGGCAGTGATCCAACCAAGATTTTTTCTCCTAAATGGTCTTATAATCTGACTAACGGGGGATATGATTCGGGAACTTCTAATGGGGGTGTTTTTCATATTTTGGAGACGAATGGGGCTGTCACCTGGGCTCAATTTCCTTATGATGCCACACCGACGCAACAGGGAGATTACAGGGCTTGGGATCTAAATCCTGATGATTGGCAAGCGGCGCTTTCGGCACGTATCAATCTTGTCCAATATGTGGGCAATGTCAGCACTCCTTCTGGTCTGAATATGGTCAAGCAGCTATTAGCCAATGGTTATATTCTTTCGTTTGATACCGACATCTATGGTTGGCAATTGACCCACATCAAACAAGATCCTACAACAACGATTGTTAGCCCCTATATCGGTCAGTGGGCGGCTTCTTGGGTGACCTATGGGGGCAGTGGCCATTCCATGACCATTGTAGGGTATGACGACAACGTTTGGATTGACATTAATGGCAATGGCGTTGTTGATCCCGGAGAACGAGGAGCTTTTAAGATAGCCAATTCCTGGGGGACAAATTTTGGCAATGCGGGATTCATTTGGCTTGCCTATGATGCGCTTAATGCTGTTTCCGTCGTCAGTAACGCTCCTAACTATCAGCGACAAGGAGCGTTCACGTGGGATGAAGTATTTGAATTTAACGTCAAACCTAATTATACACCTAAGATGATCGCTAAATTTACGGTGAATACTCTGGATCGAAGCCAATTAACAATGTTTTTAGGTACATCAGCGACGTCAGCGAGTTCGCCAACAGTGACCTGGTATTCGAATGCGCTGAATACAAATCCGGTCCTGGGAACAGGAGGGGGGCCCTATGCATTTAACGGCACCAACGTAGCTGTTCCTGCCACCTTTGTTTTGGATTTTACAGATATTTTGCCGTCGACAAACATCCAGCAGAAATATTATTTGGGGATGTCTAACAACGATACCACCAAGAATACTCCCTCAACCTTATCGTCCTATCAGTTGATTGATTTAAGCACGAAGACAACCCTGAGTCAGGGATCCCTTTCTCTTCCTGTGACGGCAGATGGACAGACGGTGTATTCGTCGATTTCTTATACCTTTAACAGTCTTTATCCTCCGATAGCTATTGCGACGGCATCGCCACCTTGGGGTGTTGCGCCTATGAGCGTTAAGTTTGATGCTTCTCATTCGACGGATTCTAATGGAACGATTGTCTCCTATACCTGGGATTTTGGGGATGGGACTACGGGCAGCGGCCAGACAATAAGCCATGTTTATAATTCGAGTGGGACCTTTAACACGATGTTGACTGTCACCGATAATCAAGGGCTTATCGGAATAGGGAGTGTTTCTGTTACAGCGACGGAACCTTTACCCTCTGTTCCAACAGGATTAAGCGCAACAGGCGGTAATGGACAGGTGGCGTTAACATGGACGAGCAGTCCGGGTTTATTATCCTATACAGTTCTGCGGGGGACGGCTAGCGGTTCATACACGAGGACATTTACGTCGATATCATCCAGTTTTACAGACACAACAGCGACTAATGGGACAAAGTATTATTATGTGGTTCAAGCCAACAATGCGACAGGATCGAGCGCCAATTCCAGTGAGGTCAGCGCAATCCCTGTTCTTCCTCTGCCTTCAGTTCCGACGATTACTTCATTCACCGCCGGAAATGCCACGGTGTCCTTAGGTTGGACTAGTAGTGCTTTAGACACAGGATATACAGTTAAGCGTGGGACGACGAGTGGTTCCTATGACACCTCATTGAATACGACAGCTTTAAACTATACGGACAACACGGTTAGTAACGGCACGACGTATTATTATACGGTTTCGGCAAGTAATACAGGGGGGTCGAGTGCCAAT
>JADFYF010000132.1 GCA_015233165.1 Candidatus Omnitrophota bacterium | reverse complement strand
AGTTGAGGTTGCGGAAGTAAGAGACTTGGTAGATTTGATACAAGTTCTCAAAGACGTGGCTGACATGAAGTATCATACTCTTTTTACTCAAAAAACAAAGTTCAATCGATTTAGCGAATCTTTTACTGAATTTTTTAGTTTGGTTAGCTTTTCTCAAGTACGACATCCTTTAGTCAATAATGATAATCTTAAGACCGCTATTGTTGTTATGTCAACGGAACGTAGTTTTGTGGGTGATTTAAATAGTCGAGTCATAGCTCGTGCTATGGAGGAGCTTGAGAAAACTCCAGGAGCTGTACTTGTTACAGTGGGAAAGAAAGGCGTTGCAAAGTTGGAGAGTTTGGGACAAAAAAGTGTTAAAGTTTGGGAGGATGTTGAAGATCGTGGTTTTTACGAAGTATCTTTAGAGATTAAAGACTATTTAGTTAAAGAGGTTATGGGCGGGGGGATAGGTAAGGTTGTTATTGTTTATCCCTGGCCTAAAGACTACACTGTTATAAAGCCACGTGCAGTTAAACTTTTACCTTGTGAGGACTTGTTACCTAAGCAAAAGCAAAGTGTGGAGACTTTTAAACAGATTCTCGAAGAGTCTGATGCTGTGGATATGATTGGGTATCTTTCAGATATTTGGCTATCCTCCAAAATTCTTGAAATATTCTTTGACACTAATTTAGCAGCGGCTTCTGCACAAACACAGCAGTTGGATAATAGTTTAGGTAAAATGCGTAAAGAAAGGGATATTGTTAAGTTGAAATATCGTAAAGCCCGTCGTGGTGATATTGATAAAAGTTTAAGAGAGGTCTTTTCAGCTAGAATGATGGTTACTAAATAATAAGAGAAAAATTATGGAAAACAATACAACTGCACCATTAAGTTCGGAGATAAAGAAGAATACGGGTCGTATATCTTCTGTGCAGGGGCCTGTTGTTGATGTTCGATTTCCTCTAGATGAAGAGGCCCCAGCTGTCTATGATTGTATTGAAACTATTGCTTTTGATGGTCGTCGCATCGTTTTGCAGACAGCTGAACATTTAGGTCCAGGGTTGGTTAGATGCGTTTCTCTTACAGAAACATTAAATCTTCAATTAGGAGCTCCCTGCACCAATACCCAAAAGCCTATTTCTATTCCTATTGGTGATGGCTGTTTTGGTAGAGTTATGGACGCTTCTGGTAGACCTTTAGATAATGCAGGTCCCTACAAGTGTCCTACAACAATTCCCATTCGCAGACCAGTGGATCAGTTGACATTCAATTTAAAGAGTACTAAGCGTGAAATTCCTGAACTTTTAGAAACTGGAATTAAATATATTGATCTCTTGTATCCTATGATTAAGGGAAGTAAAACGGGTGTTTTAGGTGGAGCAGGTTGTGGTAAGACGGTTGTTATTCTGGAGCTTATTAATAATATTGTTAAGGCTCATGGGGGCGCTTGCGTTTTTACTGGGATTGGAGAACGTATTCGTGAGGGGAATGAGCTTTTTTATGAACTAGAAGAGGCTCATCTTTTACCAAAGGTTATGTTGGCTTTTGGGCAAATGGATCAACCTCCAGGAGCTCGTGCGGAGGTTGTTAATGCAGGATTAACGATGGCAGAATATCTTTTGGCTAAGAATAAAGATGTCCTTTTATTTATGGATAATTTATATCGTTTTATCCAAGCAGGGCAGGAGGTTTCTACCCTTTTAGGCCGTGTTCCAGCTGAAACGGGGTATCAACCAACACTAGCCTCTGAAGTTAATACTGTTCAGGAACGTATCCGTTCTGTTGAAGGTGGAGGGTCTATTACAGCTATGCAAGCTGTTTATGTACCTGCTGATGATATGACAGATCCCGCTGTAGTGTCAATTTTCGCAACTTTAGATGGTGTTATTGTTCTTTCACGTGATTTGGTCCAGAGAGGTATGTATCCTGCAATCGATCCACTGCAGAGTTCTTGTACAAACCTTGATACAAACGTTGTTGGTCGTCGTCATTATGAAATCTCTCAGCAGGTTATTCAGCATTTCAATAAGCATAATTCTTTGAAACGTATTGTGGCCGTTATTGGTCTAGAAGAATTAAGTAAAGAAGATCAGAAAGTTTTTAAACGTGCAGATAAACTTTATAATTTTATGACCCAGCCTTTTACTGTTAGTGAAGTTTTTACTGGTAAAAAAGGTGAGTATGTAACTTTGGAAGATAATATTATTGGCTGTGAACGCATCCTACGCGGTGATTATGATCATATGGAAGCTCAAGATTTTTATATGATTGGCCGTGCTCCCAAGATTTAAATCAATTCCCCTATGACTTGATAGACTATGTATAAACCTGTTGCTAATAAGATTCTTGTCGATGTGTTAGTGAAGACTGGTCTTTTAACGGCCGAAGATGCTGCACATTATGGTTTGTTAGCTAAGAGTGAGCGTCGGAATCTTCACAGTTATTTAGTTCGGCATGATATTCTGACAGATCGTCAAATTATTGATGTCCTTTCTAAGCGATTAAATCTACCCATTGTTAATTTGAATACAATAGAAATACCCTCTCACGTTATTGAAAGAGTTCCTGTAAAGTTCGCTTCTTTTTATGAATTTATTCCCATTGCAATTGATGGTAATCAATTAAAATTGGCAATATCTACACCTTTAGATGTTCGGGTGAGTGATGATATTCGAGTTCATTTGGGATTCGAACCCAAGGAGATGTTGGCTTTAAAGTCTGATATTAAAGAAGCTTTAAAAAAGTATTATGGTTTTGCTTCAGAAACAATTGATAAGATTTTAACTAAGGAACCTAAGCATAAAGATCAAGCGCATACTCAATCGTGGGTAGAAGACATAGAAAAGAAAAGTGAAGATCCTTCTGTTGCTAAGTTGGTTAATCAGATTATTTTAGAGGCCTATCAAAAAAGAGCGACAGATATTCATCTGGAGCCATATCGCGATAAGGTTCGATTACGATATCGTATCGACGGTATTCTGATCGATGGTAATCTTCCGCCAGAAGCTAAAATTTTTCTCTTGCCTATTCTTTCACGTATTAAAATTATGTCTAATTTAAGTATTACAGAGAAACGACTCCCTCAAGACGGAAGTACTGTTGTCAGAACCAATGATCAAGATTTAGATTTGCGTATTTCTACTATTCCTACTCCTCGTGGGGAAAGTATGGTTATTCGTATTTTGCCTACCAAGAGTATGCGTACAACCTTAGAGAGTTTAGGTTTTAATGAACATAATGCAGCCAAATTTCGGAGTCTTATTTCAAAGCCTCATGGCATTGTTTTTGTTACTGGACCTACGGGAAGTGGTAAAACAACAACTTTGTATGCGTGTTTGAATGAGTTAAATCGTGACGAACATAAGATTATTACAATTGAGGATCCTATCGAGTATGAAATGGAAGGGATCACTCAGATTCAAATTAATACGAGAATTAACTTTAGTTTTGCCGAAGGTCTACGTAGCATCTTGCGTCATGATCCGGATATTATCATGGTCGGGGAGGTTCGTGATTTGGAAACAGCTGAAATTGCTATTCGAACAGCCTTGACGGGACATTTAGTTTTCTCAACCTTGCACACTAATGATGCAGCCAGTGGAATTTCACGATTAATTGATATGGGGGTTGAGCCGTATCTCATAGCTTCGTCTGTGGAAGCTTTTGTTGCTCAGCGTTTGGTGCGTCTTATCTGCCCTAAATGCAAGGTGGAGGATGATGAC
>JADFYF010000131.1 GCA_015233165.1 Candidatus Omnitrophota bacterium | reverse complement strand
TCCCCGATTGTAATAGGCTTTTGCAAAACCAGGATTCAACTCAATCGCTTTGTTATAATCCAACATTGCTTGAGTAACGTTATTTTGTTCTTCATAAAGAGCTCCTCGATTATTATAAGCCTCTGAGAAATTAGTATTTATTTCAATTGCCTTGTTATAGTCAGACAAGGCTTCAGTAAAGTTCTTTTGTTCAAAATATAAAAGTCCTCGATTATTATAGGAATATTCAAAACGAGGATTTATTAGAAGCGCTTTATTGTAATCGGACATGGCCTGAGAAAAATCACCTTGTTTTTCATATAAAGACCCTCGGTTATTCAATGCACCTGCGTAGCTTGGATTTAGTTCAATTGCCTTGCTATAGTCAGAGATGGCGTTGGAAAAATCTCCACGGTTTTCATAATCGCTTCCTCGGTGAAAATAATCCTCTGCTAATTGAGGTGAGATGGTAGCAATATTTAAAGAAGGACTCTTGAGTTGGAAAGAATTGATAATTTCATCCAACCTTTCATTTGTTTTATCGCTAAAATTCTTAAGATTATAATGCTCAATAACATAAATATAATTATCTGTTTCTAATCTTTTTGCATCATAAGTCAAGAGTCTGCCTTGTTCATTGGATATTTCTAATAAACTTTCATAACCACTCAAACTCCCTACAAAAACTGAACCATTGTGACTTCTAAATTGAGAATATCCTTGTTGCTCAAAATATCTTTCTAAAAGATAGGTTGATATACTTTTATCATGATTTAATTTTAAAATTTCCACATTATTCTTTACGGAAATAACAATATTATATTGAGGGTATTTCGGGTCATAAAAACTAACAGAAAAAATATCAATATTTTTACCCATATTATTAGAAAACACTAAAAATCCATCTTGTCCTGGTTCAATGTCTTCATGTCCATAAACTTCTTGAGCAATCCAATCTTTTGGAATGGTTATTAAAAAATACTGCGCATTATAGAATTGGTTTTGAGGATTAATTTCTGGAGGCAGAGTATTGGCCATAGCCGTGTTGACGTTAATAAGCAGAATAACTAATATTATTTTAAAAATGAATTTTGCAATTCTTTGTTTTTTGAGATGTTTAATCACAGAGCTCATATACTGCTCAAGTCTCAGCTGGTTGATAACACGTGTACCCCAGATAATGGCTGGATAGTCGTTCATGTCAAAAGTTCCTTTAAGATAATCCCTTGTTCATTAACAATATTTTCACCACTCAACCAACGACTGGTTCCAAGTCCTGCGACTTGTCCTGTCAGCAGGCTTAGATTCGCCAGGACCTTTAGGCCGACGCTGGATTCAAAGGATGAGCTGATCACAGCTTTGCGGCCGGTGGATCTGGCTTCTTCGATCCAATCCAGGGTGGGAATTATCCCTCCGAGTATCATCGGTTTTAGAATATATGCCTGCACGGCTTCGTGCTGAGCCAGCGTCGGAGAACATCGACCGGGTGCGGTGGCCCCACAGCGGGATGTCAGTAAGGTTTCATCCAGAGCAACAGGGATATGGGTTCGGTTATAAAATTCATTGAGTTGACTGATATCGCTTAAGGGCTCTTCAAAATATTCGATCTGCTTATGTCCGACGAGTTCCATAAAGAGCGAAGCTTCCTTTAGACTCCACACACGATTGCCGTCTAGACGAATCAGACCGTCTTCTCCAATCAGGGTTCGGATCTCATTGACCTTCTTTACATCTAAAGGGATATTGCGATCCCCCACCTTGATCTTAAAAATGTCGACGCCATGATCAACCATCAGCTTGGCATCCATCATCACCTGATCATAGGTCCCCTGCAGAAGTCCGGCGCTTGAGACATCAGCGAGATCTGTTCCTAGAAATCCAGCTAGGCTCTGCCCATTGGCCTTGGCCGCTAAGATAAAGATCGCCGATTCAATGGCAAACCTGCTCGACGAACAAAGTTCTCTGAGGGTTTCGTTGTGACGGAGTTGTTCGATCAGGGATTTCTTCTCGGGGACAAGTTGCAGATTATTTAAAGATGTCAGAGCTTCCTTGAGATCATGTTCTGTCTTTCGAAGAGTTTCCTGACTGACACCTGACAAAGGAGCCGCTTCCCCTTGCGCTTTAAGTCCACTGGTAGAAACAAGATTTAAATAGTAGCCAACGCGTTCAGTGACAAAGTTACCACCGAAGGCAAAAGGTTTTTGAAACTTAAGTTGGAAGGGTTCAATGGAGGCTGGCGCAAGGATTAATGGCTGCACAGGATCCACCCACCGGAGAATAAAACGCTGTAGATGACAAGCCATAGACCTGTTTTGGCTAAAGCCTTATTAAGCAACCTGTTGTCTGTGGAGGTTATGACCGTCTTAAGCGTGCCCATGGCCAGAAAGCCAACGATGGAGGCGGCAACGATGCCGACATGGTCGTGCGTAATGATAAAAACAAGAAAGGGACTGATCGTTGTCGCTAAGATAAAAAATAAATATTCACAGACGGAAAAATCTCGGCCTAAACGGACAGCCAGCGTCATCTTCCCGGCCTTGCGGTCACCTTCTATATCTCTTAAGTTGTTGACGGCTAAGATGGCACAGGATAGAAATCCAGGAGCAAGTCCGGCCGCCACAACAGCCCAATTCATATCCAGGGTCTGAACATAATACGTACCTGCCACCGCGACAGGGCCAAAGAAGATAAAGACAAAGATCTCTCCTAGTCCCAGATACCCCAGCGGTTTTGGACCTGCGGTGTAAAGAATGCCTGAGATAATCGAAGCCACCGCAATAATGCCCAGGATGTATCCTCCCCGGCAGACGAGATAGGCGCTCAATAAAGCGGCTAAGGTAAAGACAATGATGGTGGCTGTCAGAACAACAGCAGGTTTGATGAGTCCTGCCTGGGTGACACGGATAGGGCCCACCCGATTAACATCTGCTCCCTTTTGAAAATCAAAGTAGTCATTCGCCAGATTAGTGCCGATCTGAATCAAAAGAGCAGCAATGAGACAAGCTAAAGCAGTCGGAGCATGAAAACCTCCGTCGCCAAACGCCATGGCAGAACCAATCAGCACAGGAGCAAAACCTGCGGGAAGTGTTTTAGGACGGATGGCAAGAAGCCAAGGGTTCATGGTCGTTTAGGAAATTTTGAAAAGTCGGGTTTACGTTTTTGTTGAAAAGCGTTGCGGCCTTCCTGGCCTTCTTCGGTCATGTAAAAAAGAAGCGTGGCATTTCCTGCCAATTCCTGCAAGCCGGCCTGACCGTCGCAGTCGGCATTAAGGGCTGATTTAAGACACCGGATAGCCAAAGGTGAATGTTGTAAAATCTCTTTGCACCATTGCACAGTCTCTTCTTCTAACTTTTTATATGGTACAACCGTATTGACCAATCCCATCTGCAGAGATTGTTGGGCATTGTACTGACGACAGAGAAACCAGATTTCTCTGGCTTTCTTTTGCCCGACGATGCGTGCCATGTAGCTGGAACCGTATCCACCGTCAAAGGAGCCTACCTTAGGACCTGTTTGTCCGAAGATGGCATTATCAGCCGCAATGGTTAAATCGCAGACCATTTGCAAGATCTGTCCTCCACCAACAGCATAACCTGCCACCATCGCGATCACAGGTTTAGGACAGGTACGAATCTGACGTTGAAAGTCCAGAACGTTTAAGCGATGATGCCCACTGTTTTGATCCTTGTATCCGGCGTCTCCTCGAATCTTTTGGTCACCACCGGAACAAAAAGCCTCCTTACCTTCCCCTGTCAGAATAATGACGCCAATTTTTTCATCGTCACGAGCTTCATCTAAGGCTTGC
>JADFYF010000130.1 GCA_015233165.1 Candidatus Omnitrophota bacterium | reverse complement strand
CAGGAGTTTTTAAACTATAATCCCCTATCTGGGCGACGACAGCATCCTGATATCCCTCGCTGATCAACGCCTTCTTCCTCTGCACCAAGAAACGAATATTAGCGATAAGAACATCAAAGACATTAGAAGATAGCGGCAGATTCTTGCTCTCGAGATACTCGTCTCGACTGGAAAAATCCAGACTAATCTGTAAATCATCCACGTGTGTCAATATAAAATCAGCCGCCTTTTCCAGAGAACCATCAAAAACCCTTAACACCGGCGGAAGCGATAACAATATGCCGTTGGTCACCATGCGGGTATTCAATCCAGCAGCGCGTGCCGCACGCAGGATATCGAACGTAAACGGATCTGCCAAAGGCTCCATCCCTCCGGAAACAACGACCCACTCCGTTCCCCCCTTTTTTAACTCCTTGCAATACGCGTCCAGACGATCATTCAAGGTCCCTCCTTGTCGCATCTCCTCTAGACGCGAACGAAGAATATCAAACGCAGGCTCGTACTTCTGCTCACTATGGTTAAATTCGGACAATACGGACAGCGTAGGTTACATGTCAGTGAGGTATGGAATTCCACTTCCGAAGGAAGCGGAAACTCTCCACGAGATACCGCCGACCAAAACGACTTCTCCTTATTCACCACCTGCTGAATGTCAAACATATAGGTAGGATAAAGACTCTTGAATAACTTTTGCAATACAGCCGATAGCTGAACAATCCGATAGAGCTCTAATAAAACATCCCGGGATACGCCCAACTCAATCGCCGTGGCCTCTGCTGTGACCAAGATATCCTTATTGATGAGATGTAAAAAATCATTCATCGCCATGGTATCGCCGATAAAAGCAGCGCCGAGCTCCTGCTGCAGAATGTCTTTGAGGCAACGCTCTTCCGTCATCCGAAGGGCCGCTTCCGAGAGCCGTTCATTCTCAAGAAGATCCAAAGCTCTTACGATGGGCGTTCTGTCATATAACGTATAAAAATTCCCTCGAGAAAATGGCTGATCAAATAACGCAATCCCCCACTCTTGATCCTTACGCACCTTGTCTAGCGCAGCATTAAGACCACGATCAGGCAACAGGCACCCCGCACAGCGACTAGCATCAATCCCTTCTCTACGTTGACGAACAACTTCTTCACGCCAGTATTCCATAAAGGTGTCGTAAGAAAATATCGAACGATCACTCAAAATAAAATTCTGCCCCCATAAATGCTCATGTCCCGGATGAGCCGTGTAACAACACGCAATGCCAAGACCATAAGGATTGATCACTGTCTTGTGTAACGATCTCCAACACTGCGTGGACTTTAGAATATCCGTACGGTCACATCCGGCCTCAGGCATAAAATCTTCAAAATTGATCCGGATCTTAAGGGCAGCATCATTCTCATACTCACGCGCGATCTGCTGCAAGACATTCATCGCTTGCCCATCGAAGGCATTAGCCTCCTGCCTTCCTTGACCAACATTCACATGACGAATCACGACGGAGTCGACACCAAGCTCCTTGAGCCTCTCAACGATATTCGACAAATCATACAAGTTCTCTTTTAACACCAGCATAACGATCTCAATAGCAGCCGTTGTTCCACCTAAAGAACTCTTCATGGGAATCATCTTGTGCAAAATCTCTTCCAGACGCGCTAAAGAAACATCCTGTGGATTCAAACCTCTGCTTTGATTATAAAACTTGGCATTGTCCTTACCCCAGAAGTCTAAACTTATTCTGATCCTAGAGACATTCTCGAGGTAAAAATGCAACACCTCATCTCCTAAAAGCTCTTTCTCCCTCAGTAGAATCTTGCCAATTTCTCGAACAGCCTCCCCATTATCTCTCACGCCACGGCCGTCTAAATTAACGCCATTCGTATTTAGAATAATATCCAGGCCGTTGTCTTTAGCACTACGGATAATCTCGGGAGTCAAAGGATCCATTAACGGCTCCTTGCCTCCAGAGATATAAATTCTCTGCGTCCCTCCTAAAGCCATCTCATGAATCATCGACTGAACCTTCTGGCTCTTTAGTGCTAGAGGAATCCGGTGAGACGTCTTGGCATATTCCAAATCCGAATAAGAAACATCATGACTATAACAATGTTCGCATTTCAAATTACAAAACAATGAAGGGTGAAACTCGACTTCCAAAGGAGCAACAACCTGCCCCTTAAGAACAGCCTCCCAAAAACCTCTATCCTCACCTAGAACATCCCCTAAGATTCCAATATAGCGTGCACAGGGCGCTCGCTTGGTCAGCCATGCCTGCACCAAGGGGCTGTCTTTCATATATCGATAAATACCCAGCAACTGCTCCTGATCGATGTTCAGTGATTTTCCTAATTCTTCACTCGTGATAAACGGATTGGCTCCCAAAGCTTCCGTGACCGCGATGACTAATGATCGAGAGGTGCGATCCAAAAGTAAGGCCTGCAGCTGTTTTACCTCTGCATTCTCAATACGAGTGATCTCTGCGCATAGGGTTTGACAAAACTTATACATATTCGAAAGGGACAAAACTTCCGCAACAACTGTTAAATGCTCCAGGTTGGCACAAACAAGATCCCGATCATAATGAAGAACCCCGCTCGAGGGGTCCTTTAACGTTTTTGAAAGGATGTCTACGGATCGAAATATCTCTTCTTCAGCGCGCCTCTTCAAAGCCAACGATTCATATCCTACCGTCGATAAAGATGCCACTTTAATAAGAACATTCTCCACATATCGTTTAATGTGACGCCTGGAAATATCTTCCTTAAAAAGTCCCATCGGATGACCACTCCACAGCCGAACAATCCCGCCTAGAACCTTGGCTGCTTGTGAAGGAGCAACCTTCGGACCCTCAGCAAAGACAGGAGATCTGCCTTTAGACCAAAAACTGATGACCGGAATCCTATTCGCCAGCCACGCCGTCGGCTCAAAGGAATCCCCTTCCTTTAAAGGAGCTTTTAAAAGAAAGGTCTCCAAAGACAACACTTCACTATTAACAGCGGCCACAGAAAAACTTTTCTTATTCAGAGGCTGCCAACTCATAAGCTCATACCCCAAATTAAAAATAATAACCGCAGGCTTATCCAACGCACTCAACAGATGGGCAGTGCCCGTGTCAAAAGCAACTCCTATATCGATAGCGGACAAAAGGCACATATAATCTTTAAGGCTCCCTTGAGGAGAAAGCCATACCCTTCTTACGAGATTGGGACTTAATTTTTGTGAGATCTTTAATCTTTTTAGAATATCTCGACTAAAAATGATCTCATCACCCACCCCACTGTTAATGACCAGAAACACGTCATTTCCCGAAAGAAACTCCTCGATAAAATGGACAGCTTCCTCCAAAGACCAATCCTTGGACCCCTTTCTCGTCCCACAATGAGGATCAAAAAAGACAATGGGTTTATCTGCCTTTGCATTTCTGCCATTTAACTTTAATCCTGCCTGTCGCAACAGCTCCCGCCCACGATTGACGTCAGATTCCGAAAGATCAATCCGCGGCTCACCTGCCGCAGAAGAAAGACCAAAACCTTTAATCGCATTAACAATAATCCTGTATCCATTAAGTCCTAAGCTGGCCTGGCGATTAAAAATCGATCGACGCATAGCCGCTGCCCCTTCATGACGAAAATCGAGAGCATATCCTATTGGCTCAAACGGGGAGAGTTCATATAACAGCGCCCTGAAATTATAATAAACATAATACCCCAGGCTGGCGGCCTGCTTATCTTGCAAGCTCTTAGACAACCCCTCATTTTCGATATCAATAATTAAATCATACGCTCCGTCGCTGTTGGAGACAGGAACCATTCCGCTTTCATAAAATGCTTCCGGAAAACCAGACCATACCTCAACCGTCGCTTTAGAAAAAACCTGCTTAAGCT
>JADFYF010000012.1 GCA_015233165.1 Candidatus Omnitrophota bacterium | reverse complement strand
CCACGTAAGATATCCCAAGCAAATTCTGTTCCGCCAACAGCTAACTCTAAAATATGAGCTAAAATATGTAACGGTTCTTCAGCTTCAATAATTGATTTTAACTCTGCTAATTGTTCATCAAGCCCTAAATGAAGAGCATCTCCTTCTTTAAGATTAGCTATTCTTCGCCTGACCTCATGGTCACGTTCATGAATTCTTGTTGACTCTTCTTGCAAAGCAATTCGTCTTTGTCTGGACTCTCCTTTAAATGCTTTAATCAAAAGAGATGAGATAATAAATGCGGCATGATTAATTATCTGAGCCTGACGTCGAGATACTCCCCCACTAGAATGAAATGGCGATGCCCCTGAGACTATACGATCTATATTTTGTTGATGCATCTCATAATAATCATGAAATGTTACAGTATAATTATTAAATAACCCGCTCCAGCCAGGATTTCCTCTCAATAATCCGTCCGTAAATTGTGTTACCTGCCCTATCAAAAAATTTCGCACGTCTCCTTGAGAAGTATGATCAACAATGATTTTATAAATACGGTACAAAACAAAAAGATGTTCATCTCTAACACCAAGAGGACTACGTTGTATAACAAAACCCTTTTCATTAGCTATTGTATCTAGTTCTAAAAGCTGATTAGCAAGCCATTTATTGTAATCATTTGAAGCTGATCTTAATCTGCTGCGCACAAGGGAATCTAACTCTTTAAGTGAAGAATCAATAGCATTTTCATTTGCCGATCCGATACTTTGTTTAATTCTATCGATTAGAACTTGTTCTTCAGGAAAAAGACTTGAAGTTCTTTTTATAGGTAAACTTTGCTGTTCAGTCCCAGTTAGATTCTTTAAAAAACTCCTAAACGGAGTAAACATCGTTTGAATTTGAACCTCGTTATCTCCCAAGCCTAATCCTATAATTCTTGGCATTGGTTCAATACGCATTGCAGAATCAATCCCCGTACCAAATTCTAAAACAACCCCGCCTGAAAAATATTTCCTTGGAATTCTTTCCTGAGAAACAGGATCAATATCTTCTTTGATATAACTATAAACTCCCTTTTTAAAGGCTTTCAGATATTGCTCATAAATCCTCTGTTTCTCTTGCGGATCATCAATATTGACGCCTGCGACTTTATTCTTATCCTTGTACACCTGAGATAAGATGCTGTCCTTGATTTTCTTCTTGTACCACGTCGCTAAGATAAGAGAATTGTATACCTGTCGCAGCTGAGCGAAATTCTTGCCTTGGTTGACTTCCTTGGTGAGTTCGGGGATGACGATTTCGCGGATGATTTGAGAGCCTAATTGGTTTATTCCCTCCCCCTTTGTGGGGAGGGTTAGGGCGGGGGGATTTTGTGAATCTCCCCCTCCCCTTACCCCTCCCACAAGGGGAGGGGAATTAATTGTGGAATGTTTTTCTAATGACAAATAGTCTTCTTCCAACATCACCTTCAACCTAGACTCCACCACATACGCTGTTCCGGCCTTCGCATTCTCATAGACAACAGCTTTCTCAGGAACAATCCAAACCTTATTAAACGTATTCACCGGAATATTCGTCGTGCCAAATTTATTTTGCGCCTCCTCATAAATTCTTTTCCAGAATTTCTTTCCCACCTCATCTTCAGGATAAATCAAGGATGCTGTAATTTGTTTGAGCATGTAATCCTCAGCCAATAAGTCTCGACCCATTTCTGTTTGTCCAAAGGACTCGGGGACGATGCGGTCTTTTTCATAGGGAGACAAGTTGACCCATAGGTCTTTTTCTGGAATCGTTAATGAGGCTAGAAAATATTTGATTAATTTGGTGGATTGTTCTTTTAATTCATTCCCCCCTCCCTTACCCTCCCCACGGTGTGGGAGGGAATCGCCCTGATCTAAAATAAAATCAAAACGAAAAGGATTATCCGTGTGAACCTTGATCCCTTTGAGAATAGGTGGATTAAATTCAGGGCTCCGATGAACCATCACCCCGGGCTTTGGTAAAGATAATTCCTGAGCCTGTATACGCAAAGGAGCTAAGGTGTTTAATATAAACGCTGCACAAATGAGGGCAATGAATGGGGTTCTCATATCTATATTAAAGATGACATATAAACATGGGCAAAACAAGGGTGAAAGACAGTTTCAAGGAAGCGTTATTTATATAGAAATTGGATAGGACAATTACTGCTGGGCTTGTTCTTTTAATTCTCTTTCCGCTGTCATCAGAGCGGTGGTTAGATCGTCCATATCTCCGTTGAGAATAGATTCTAACTGATGGCTGGTATAACCAATACGGTGATCCGTAACTCTTCTGTCAGGAAAATTATAAGTACGAATCTTTTCACTACGGTCTCCGGTCCCAACCTGCGACTTACGCGCATTGGCTTGCTTCGCCGAAGACTCCTGCTGCATTTTATCTAAAATACGGGCACGCAAAATACGCATCGCCTTCGCCCTATTCTTGATCTGAGAACGTTCATCCTGACAAACAACAACGGTGTTGGTCGGTAAATGGGTGATACGAACAGCAGAGTCCGTCGTGTTAACACTCTGACCGCCAGGACCTGAAGAACGATACACGTCGATCTTTAAGTCTTTCTGCAAAATTTCTAATTCAATTTCTTTAGGTTCAAACAAAACAGCCACAGTCACGGCTGAGGTATGAATACGTCCGGAAGCTTCCGTACTTGGAACACGTTGAACACGATGAGCCCCGCTTTCCCACTTCAACCGTCGGGAACATTCCTTACCACTTAAAGAAAACACCACTTCCTTAACCCCGCCAGCTTCGGTGGTGGCGTAGTCCATGACTTCCAACTTCCAACCCTTAAGATCGGCATATTTGGAATACATACGGTAAAGATCGGAGGCAAATAAACTAGCTTCCAATCCACCGGTGCCGGCGCGGATTTCCATAATCACATCGACATCGGGTTCATTCTTAGTGGGGTCAAAATAATCGGAGAGCTGAGTTTCATACTCGTTAATTTTCGAATCTAAATCCGTCAGCTCTAGATGAGCTAATTCTTTAAATTCGGCATCAGCTTTGCCTTTTAACATTTCCTGAAGTTCTTGAACTTGAGAGAGCGTCTTTTGGTAGGAATTATAAAGTTCCATCAAACCGGTCAATTCGGAAAACTCTTTGGCTAATTTCCCGTACTGGCTCTGATCAGAAACAACGCTTTCGTCAGCTAGAAGCCTCTCTAGCTCACGAAAGCGTTCTTGAGCCCTGACCAATTTGGCTTGATCATTTGCCTTTAGCATAACGCTTATTGAATCTTTCGATACGGCCGGCGGTATCTACGAATTTCTTCTCGCCTGTAAAGAAAGGATGGCATTGAGAACAGATTTCCACGCGGATATTCTTCTTGGTTGCGCGTGTATGAATCACATTCCCGCAAGCGCAGCTGATGGTGGTTTCTTCATATGAAGGATGAATCTCGGTTTTCATTTC
Source organism: Candidatus Omnitrophota bacterium (assembly GCA_015233165.1). Taxonomy (GTDB): domain Bacteria; phylum Omnitrophota; class Gorgyraeia; order Zapsychrales; family Fredricksoniimonadaceae; genus JACQCF01. Next base: position 36,243 of record JADFYF010000012.1, on the reverse strand, counting down.
TTTTCTCCTCAAAATCGCTTTAAACATAAGCCTTTTAAAGGCGTTTAATAAAGCGGATATACTACCTTATTTGTTCATATTTTGCAAGAATTCTGCATTGCTCTTGTATTTGGCGATTTTACTGATTAAAAGCTCCATGGCTTCAGCCGCATTAAGATCATTGAAGGCTTTGCGCAACAACCAGGCTCTTTGTAAATCACCCTCAGGAACCAATAACTCTTCATGGCGAGTATTGGACCGTTTAATATCGATCGCTGGATAAATACGACGTTGGAACAGGTTGCGATCCAACTGCAATTCCATGTTACCCGTCCCTTTAAACTCTTCAAAGATAACTTCATCCATACGACTTCCGGTATCCACCAGGGCCGTTGCGATGATTGTTAAAGAACCACCCTCTTCAATATTACGAGCAGCTCCAAAGAAACGTTTGGGCTTATGCAACGCATTGGAGTCCACACCACCGGAGAGAATCTTACCGGAATGAGGAACAACCGTATTGTAAGCGCGGGCTAAACGGGTAATCGAGTCTAAGAGAATTACCACATCACGTTTGTGCTCCACTAAACGCTTGGCTTTTTCGATTACAACTTCGGCAATCTGAACGTGACGTTCCGCAGGTTCATCAAAGGTTGAAGCAATAACCTCACCCTTAACGCTGCGCTGCATATCTGTAACTTCTTCAGGACGTTCATCGATCAGAAGAACAATCAGAATAACTTCTGGGTGATTCTGAACAATGGCATTGGCCATCTTCTGCATCAACACGGTTTTACCACTATAAGGAGGAGCAACAATCAAGGCGCGCTGCCCCTTACCAATCGGTGTTAACAAATTGATAATACGGGTAGAAACTTCATTCTGAGTTGTTTCCAGGTTTAAACGTTCTTTAGGGTAAAGCGGAGTTAAATTATCAAAGAAAATCTTATCCTTACACTTTTCAGGATTTTCAAAATTAACAGCCTCTACCTTTAATAAAGCAAAGTATTTCTCACCTTCCTTAGGAGGACGGATTTGACCGGAAACAGTATCACCTGTTTTGAGGTCAAAACGGCGTATTTGAGAGGGAGAAATATAAATATCATCAGGACATGGGAGGTAATTGTATTTAGCGGAACGCAAGAAACCAAAACCTTCAGAAAGAATCTCTAAAGTTCCTTCGCCAAACATCAAGCCTTCTTTTTCAGCCTGAGCCTGAAGAATCTTAAAAATCAATTCCTGTTTCTTTAAACCACTAGCCCCCTGCACTTCCATCGTCTGAGCCAATTTGGTTAGCTCGGTCATCTTCATTTCTTTAAGATTCTCGATATTAACCGTCTTACCCGATGGATTAGCGGGTTTATAATCCCCATTTTCGCTTTTATCTTCTTTATCTTGCTTTTCTTGTTTTGATTCGGCCCTGGCCATGCATTTCTCCTGATTTTATTTTGAGTTGATTCGTTGATACAATCTATGAACGATCGCCCTGACTTGAGCGTCTGTTTGGTTAAAAGTCTTCCGGTTATCTATAACAATATCTGCTCTTTGAAGCTTCTCTTTGATGGGCATCTGACACCGCATACGCCGTAAAATATCTGCTTTTGAAAGCCCTGTACGCTTCTGCATCCGTTGAATCTGTATATGTTGAGTTGATTGTACGACTATGATTACATCTGCTAGTTTATCCCAGCCGGATTCAAATAATAGAGGAACATCCAGGACAATCAGTTTCGTTTTCTTTGCTTTTGCAATTTGTTTCTTTACTTCTTTTAAGCCAATTGGATAAAGGATATCGGTGAGTTTCTTTAATTCACGCGGATCTTGGAAAACAATGTTGGCTAGAACAGATCGATTAATTTCTTTACTGGACGCAAGTATACCATGCCCAAAGGCTTTTGCCACTTTTTTTATACATTTTCCATCATGCGTCAAAATATCCCGAGTAATGGCATCGGCATCTATAACCTTTGCCCCCAGGTCTTTAAACATACCGGCAATCGTCGTCTTACCTGATCCGATACCGCCTGTTAATCCTATGATAAACATTTATGATAAACCCTGACGTAATCTTTGGCTGATTTTTCCCATGAGAAACGATATTTCATGGCATTAGTTAATAAAAAGCTTTTTTGCTGAGGATCATTGTACGCCTTAACCGCCGCCACGATAGCCTTTACAAAAGCTGATTTTGTATATTCTGTAAATAAGAACCCATTACCCGTCTGATGAATGGAATCATACAAAGAAATCGTATCCGCCAAACCACCCGTTTTATAAACAATGGGAATACTCCCATAACGCAGAGCAATCATCTGACCTAAGCCGCAGGGTTCATAGACCGATGGCATTAAAAAGAAATCTGATCCTGCATAAATCTGATGAGCCACCCGTTCTTCAAACTTTAAATAAATACCAATATGCTTAGGATACTCCTTAACCGCTTCTTCTAACATCCAGTGATATTTTCGATCTCCCGTCCCTGTTAAGACTATCTGCCCTCCCATACGAATAATATCCGCAAGGGCGTCTATAATGAGGCCAACCCCTTTTTGATGACAAAGACGGGCTACAAAGCCAAACAACGGACGAGCAGGGTCAACATCAATCTTAAACTCCTCCTGTAAAATGGCCTTATTACGATCCTTATTATCTAAATTATGGGTTGAAAAAGGCGCAAACAAAAAAGGATCGTCATGAGGATTCCAGGCTTCATAATCTAGACCATTGAGAATACCGTAAATATCTTCAGACCTGTTTCTTAGAACTCCATCTAAGGCACATCCCATTTCCACCGTTTGCATTTCCTGAGAATAGCGAGGAGAAACCGTTGTAATCGCATCTGAAAATATAAGGCCGCCTTTAAGAATGTTGATTTGATTATAAAACTCTAATCCCTGAGTATGAAATAAGCGACCTTCCACTCCAAGGGTTGAATATTGATCCTTAGGGAATACGCCCTGATAGGCCAAATTATGAATAGTTAACACAGACTTTGTGTTTTTAAAGAAAGGATCCCCTTCATATTTAGTCTTAAGTAGCACAGGTATCAAGGCGGTATGCCAATCATGGCAATGCACAATATCGGGCTTAAAATTAATTTCTTTAAGAACCTTCAACGACTGGTGACAAAAGAAAGAAAAACGCTCGAGATTGTCCTTATAATCTCCATTAATATCTCCATACAATCCTTCACGTCCGAAATAATGTTTGTGCTCTATAAAATGAACCTCTATATTTCGACCAATACGTACAACAGGTGTAGGAACCTTGGAGCCCGATGAAGCATAGCGAGGTGTAATGACAATCACCTCATGCCCCAAATATTCAAGAGCTAACGGCAAGGAACCACAGACATCAGCTAACCCCCCTGTTTTTGCAAAAGGGACAACCTCTGAAGCACAAAAAACGATTTTCATAATTTAACCTCTTCAACTTTACGTTCAGCCGGAGGCTGATCCGCCTATGGCGGACATATCAAACCAATTAGGCCCAATTTTTAAAGAAGCTTTAAGAGGGACGGATAACTCCATGGTTGTTTCCATACCCTGTTGCACCAACGCAATCATTTCTTCTTTCTCATTCAGAGGAACGTCAAAGACCAGCTCGTCATGAACCGTCATAATCATGGTTGAAGCCAACTTTCTGTCCTTCATTGTTTTGTCAATCTTAACCATGGCCAATTTAATCAAATCCGCCGCGGCCCCCTGCAAAGGAGCATTAATCGCCTGACGTTGAGCAAACTGTCTTAATCCAATATTAGCGCTGTTGATATCCGGCAAATATCTACGTCGATGAAACAAGGTCTCCACAAAGCCATAGTCCTTGGCCTGAGCCATAGAAAGATCCATCATTTCACGCACCCGAGGATAACGCAAAAAATACTTGTTAATAAATTCCTGAGCCTGCGCATTAGAAATTTCCATATCCTTGGCTAAACCAAAGGCACTCATCCCATAAATAATACCAAAGTTAATACGCTTAGCCGCATAACGCATCTGATCATCCACCTGATCCTCAGACACATCAAACATCAAGGATGCTGTATATCGATGAATATCACCGTCGGACTGAAAAGCCCTCATTAAATTCTCATCCCTAGAACAATGCGCTAACAGACGCAACTCAATCTGAGAATAGTCTGCCGATAAAAGCCAATGATCCTTACCATAGGAGACAAAAGCTTTACGAATCTTGCGACCTAATTCCGTACGTATCGGAATATTCTGCAAATTAGGATTGTTGGAACTCAAACGTCCTGTTTCCGTCCCTGTTTGATTAAAACTAGCATGCACTCTGGATTGAGAGTCCACCATCAAAGGAAGAGCATCAATGTACGTGGATTTTAACTTCGCCAATTGACGGTACTCTAGAATCAAGGCCGGTAAAGGATGCTGAGAAACTAATTTATGAAGAACCTCTTCATCTGTTGAGAATCCTGTCTTGGTCTTCTTAACAACCGGCAACTTTAAACGTTCAAATAGAATCTCGCTAAGCTGCTTGGGAGAATTGACATTAAACTCCACCCCGGCAATCTTATACAAAGAGTCCTGAACCTCAACGATCTTTGCCGCACATTCGATAGAAAATTCTTTTAAAATATTTATATCCAGCTGAACACCATTACGTTCCATTTCATAAAGAACGTCCGCCAAAGGCATCTCTACGTCGTAAAATAAAAAGTCCAGCTGCTGTTCATGAATCTGCTGCTTTAAATCTTTATATAACTGCTCAAGCTCCTTCTCCGACGATGGACGGACTATTTCCGCACGATTCAACCCTCCGCTTAAAAGATACTGGGCTAAAAATACATCAAAAACAGGTTTCTGGGTCGCCTCGTGAGATTCTTTACGAATACTTTTAAGGTCATAGACCACATTAACTATATGTCCATCCTCTTTCACCTGTAAATGATCAACACCAAGGGCTAGCGTTTGTTCAATAGGATTGACGGCTGATAAATCCAAGAGTGAGGATGGCTGAGACAGTTCCTGCGCAAACTTACGAAACTCTAATTGGGTATACATCTCATAAAGACGGTTTTCATTCGGAGGCAATAACTTTAAATCTTCTAATTTCACATCTAAGGGAACCTGGGTATCCACAAGGGCTAAATCCTGACATAAATGAGCCTGAGCCCTCCCCATTCTTAATTTCTCTTGAAGACCTGCCGGTTTAATCTGTTCAATATTTTGATAAATTCTCTCCAAGGATCCGTAGGTTGTCAGAAGCTTTACCGCAGAAACCGGACCAACACCAGCAACACCAGGGATATTATCGGAGGAATCTCCTACTAAAGCAATATAGTCCACAATCAACGAGGATGGTATTCCAAACTTCTCTTGAACATCCCTCTGCGTCAGGATCTTCTCTTGACGAGGACTAAACACATGAATATGTTCTCCCATCAACTGACTGAGGTCCTTGTCATCCGAGACAATGACAACATCCATATCCTTGCTGCTAAAACGGGTTGCTAAGGTGGCCATCACGTCATCCGCTTCAAACCCTTCCAACTCAAAAATTGGAATTTGATACGCACGTAAAATATCGCGAATCACCGGAATCTGAGCCTTTAAATCTTCTGGCATCGCCTGACGCTGAGCCTTATACTCCGCAAACTTCTCCTGACGAAGAGTCCTTCGACTCACATCAAAACAGGCCGCCATGTACACCGGCTGAAAATCACGCATCAATTTTCTTAAGATATTACAGAAACCAAAAACAGCATTAGTCGGCTGTCCTTTAGAATTCGCGAGGGCTTTAACGGCATAAAAAGCCCGATAACAAACGCCATGAGCATCAATGAGGAAAACTTTTTGATTAGACATGAAAAACTAACGCCAATTATTAGAGTGCTGTTTCAAATTCATAAAAGCCTCTACTCTGGCTTTAATAATTTGTGGGACGCCCGGAGTTATCTTTAAAGCTTTATCATATTCTGCGATAGCCTCTTCATACCTTCCCTGGGAAGCCAACTCCTGCCCGTTATGAAAGAAAGGCTGATTAGAAGGTTTCTGTTGCGAAACTTGATCCAACACCTGACTCACGACTAAATCCTTACCCTGCTTCTTGTTTTCAAGGTTATCTAAATCCTGATTGACAACCCTTTGATCACGATGATTACTTTGAAGTGAAGCCCCCTGGACTGAATTGGGTAATTCAAACTGTTCTATCGCTTTCTCAAGTTCCATCTTTCTATTCGATTTGATATCCTCCAAATATCGTCGAGCTTTGATTGTCCACGTATCTTTAGGATCTCCCAAATCAATACGTTTTTGAAGATAATCCATAGCTTTTTGTGTCTGCCCCTGATTCCAATAAAAAAGTCCCAAATTATAATACGATGGTAGGTATGTTTTCTTAATCCTAATGGCTGTCAAATATTTCATTTCCGCCTTCTGTGGCCAACCTAACTGTTCATAGATCGCTCCTATGGTATTCATCACATCCACCTGTCTGGGTTCAAGCATCAGGGCATCTTGATAATAATTTAAAGCCTCCGTTAGGTTTCCTTGTTGCCAAGCTTGGTAACCCTTGTTAAGCCTATCTTGAAGCTTAGATGGCTCCTGCGATACCCAACCGATATTGATCAAACAAAACAATGATAAAAAGAATATTTGAATTCTTTCCATCTATCCTCCTAATAATGCTTCTTCTTGACCAACAACAGAAGAAGACTCAGAAATAATTTTAAACAAGGCTTTCTCATGAACCGGAGCATTAAATAAAACCGTCCCTACTAAGCAGTCTCCTTGAGCAAAAATCTTTTTAAACACATTTTGAGGCGCATCAAATCTTAGGTATTCTCGTCCACCATCAGGCAATTTAGTCATCCCCATACAAAACCCTTCCAACACCCCTGAACCAAAATAAGAAGGCTTAAATGGTATTCTCATTAAGAAGTATTCATCATCGATGACTTGAAATTCCGAACCTTGTTCAACCAGCTGCCAATCTAAAGGAAGACCATCGACTATTACAATTTGAGCCGCCGCCACCTTAGCACTTTGAAGTCTGACCGCCTTGACTTCAGAATCACCTAAAATTTCATCAATAGAATTATTAGCCATTACACGAATACCCTTACTCTCAATAATCTGTTTAAGCAAGGTACTCGTTTCTTCATCAAAAACATTAGATAAAAGAAAGGGATCCGTCGTCACGATCACAACTTCCTTACCCTGGGCATGTAAAGCACAGGCCATATTAAAACCCTGAAAGTTAGTGACCGACACAAAGACGGTATCCGCAAAAGGCAGATACTTGATAAGTTCTTTCACCGAGGATAATAAGGCGCAATCAAAAACACCTTTCTTCTGATGTCCTTTAATGGACAAAGGTGTGAGCGTTCCTAAATCGGCAATCATCAGCTGATCATAATCGATCTGAGTCTTTTTCTCCGTCGTTAAATACTTACGCTTTAAACTGATTCGTAACAGCTTTTCATTGGCAATAACCTCAACACGGTTTTCCTTAAAGAAATCCTCCGGCAAAGGATGAGTCTTGGATTCTTTAATCAGTCCTGCCACCAAGGATGGCAAGGTGAAACGATCATAGGGCAGCACGCTCTCCGTACAAAACAACACAATCTCTGATTTCTGATCATTCTGACGAATATTTTCTATCGCCTTCGTTACGGCCAATGAATTTCCTACAATTAGAATTTTACTCATAAAATGTTCTTAAAAGCCTCCACCACATTTTTCATTAACATCACCGAGGTTACAGGCCCCACTCCTCCGGGAACCGGAGTAATAAACGAGGCTTTCTCCTTACACGACTCAAAATCCACATCTCCGACAATCTTACCATCCTGTTGATTAATCCCAACATCAATGACAATGGCACCAGGTTTAAGCCAATCACCCTTGACAAACAACGGCTTGCCAATGGCCGCCACAACAATGTCTGCCCTTTGAATCATCGCCGGTAGATTCTCCGTCTTGGAATGACAGATCGTTACCGTCACATCTTCTTTTAGCAACAAAAGCGCCATCGGTTTACCGACAATCTCGGAGCGGCCAATCACAACAGCCTGCTTACCCTTTAAAACGACCCCTGAAAATCTTAATAACTCCAAAGCGGCTGCCGCCGTACAAGGCAAAATACTACTTTTACCTAAAAGTAAACGGCCCTGATTTCTCTCACCCAACCCCTCAATGTCTTTAGAGGCGTCCAAGCGATTAATGAGGATAGAATCTTCAATATGCGCCGGAAGAGGTTTGTTAATAATGACCCCATGGATGCTACTATCCTGATCGATTTGGTTAATGAGATTCAACACCTCATCCTGCCGGCTAGTGATAGGAAAATTAATTTCTTTATATCGAATTCCTAAGTCTTCTGCGGCTTTCTTTTGCGACTTCAGGTAGGAAAAGGTGCTGGGATCATTACCGACGGTAATACTCACAACAGAAACCTTCTTATTATCCTTATGGAGCTCTTCAATAACATCCTTCAACTGCTTCTTCAACTGAGCTGCTAAAAGCTTGCCATCTAAAATCTGCGCACTCATGAATTAATCCTCACCATCACCATCGCTCCGTTATAACCGGCATTAAGCAATTCAATCGCCACTTCCACATCAGATAATAAATAAGGATTCCCCTTATCCACAAGAAACGGAATCAAATCCAGCGTCTTATAACAAAGCTTACAGATTTCCAAAGGAACAGCACGCGCACCTTGAGAAGCCTTCTTTTGAGCCTTGACATCCAAGGAACGTGCTGCGCATAACTGCAAGTAAGCTTCGGAATCCAAGCTTGCCAATTCCAAAAATCTCTTTCGAGAGACTTCACCTTTCTTTAGAATCTCATTAAATTTCTTATCTACCTCCGGCGTATTGGCCTTACGACCGATCGAATAATTGGCAACCATAGAGACCAACCCCGCTCCTAAGGCTGCTGTAACAGCCGCTGCGGAACCTCCACCAGGCACAGGTTCTTTTCGAGAAAGCTGATCTAAATAGTCGTTAAGTGTTGTATCAGAAAATTGGATTTTCATGGGACTGTCTGCCGATAGGCAGGGATAAATTCTTGGATTGATTTTAAATTAATGGATTTATACTAACGGAAAGGAAATTTGACTTCAACAGAATAGAGATAATTTTATATAGCTACCACACCATCTAATGACTCAAATACCGTTCAGCGTCCAGGGCGGCCATACAGCCTGTTCCGGCAGATGTGATCGCCTGGCGATACACTTTATCTTGAACATCGCCTGCTGCAAAAACACCCGGCACGTTGGTCTGGGTGGTTCCGGGTTTAGTTTTAATATAACCCACCTCATCTACTTCTACCTGTCCGTTTAAAAAAGCCGTATTAGGCACATGACCGATCGCATAAAACAAACCGCCGACATCTAAGATTGACTCAGCATTGGTCAAAGTGTTTTTAATTTTCAAACCTATGACAGATTTATCTCCCAAAATTTCTAATGGCAGGGTATTAAAAAGAATCTCAATCTTAGAATTATGCTTAGCACGTTCTTGCATAACCTTAGAGGCGCGAAGAACATCTCGACGAACAATCAGCACAACTTTCGAAGCAAACTTGGTTAAATAGGTTGCCTCCTCTAGCGCCGAGTCTCCTCCACCAACAACAGCTAACACCTTATTACGGAAAAAAGGCAAACCCCCATCACAGACAGCACAAGCGGAAACTCCTTTTTGCCACAGGCGATCCTCGCCTGGCAAATTCATTCGTTTAGCTGTTGCACCCGTCGCAATAATCAAGGATTGGGTTTCATAGACCTGATCACCCACAAACACTTGGAAAGGACTTTTGGATAAATCCACCTTCTCAACGGTATCGGTCACAATCCGTGTCCCACAATGCTCGGATTGTTCGCGCATCTTAACCATCAACTCTGGACCAGAAATAGCCATATACCCAGGAAAATTTTCCACATCTGTCGTCGTGGTTAATTGCCCCCCCGCGGCGACACCCGCTGCAAAAAGGCCTTCAAACATCAAAGGTTTTAAATTGGCGCGAGCAGCATAGATGGCAGCTGTATGTCCTGAGGGTCCTGAACCGATGATAATGACGTTTTCCATATTATCTCCAAATATTAAATATCAAAACTATCAAGAATCTTAGAACGATCCTTAGGTGTCGCATTCTTAACTAAATTGTGCATCACTTCATCATAACGGGGTTTATTCTTATTTTGATAAAACAACCCAAAATAGCGACGCTCCGCAGCGGCAAATTCAAAAGCCTTAGCAATATTGGAAGGGTCATGTTCGACCACTTCTGTTTTATCCGCTAATCTTCTGTCAGGCTCAATCCCATTAGGATGTTTTAAGAATGAAAACCAATCGGAAGATTTATGATCAAAATTAGTAGGATCAAAATGCGGACATCTCTGAGAAATATGTACAAAAGCAAACCCAGGATGATCAAAAGCAATCTTTAGCGTATTGGTCAAATGATCCGGAATCCAATCTGCCGTCGATGCTACAAACGACGCTCCCAGTCCGATTGCCACACTTAAAGGATTAATGGGGTTCAAGAAACTTCCCTGAGGCTGCGTATTGGTCTTATGATCCTTGCGCGTCGTCGGAGAAGTTTGATTCTTTGTTAACGCGTAAATCTCATTGTCATACATCATAAAGACACATTTAAAATTCTTATTGATCCCATGGATGAGATGATTACCCCCGATACTCAGAGCATCCCCATCTCCAGCATGAACGAAAAGATTTAGATCTGGTCTAGCCAAGGCCAACCCCATAGCCACCGTAATGGGACGACCATGAATAGAGTGAACACCATAGGTGTTAAAATAAAATGGTGCTCGAGAAGAACAGCCGATTCCAGAAACATTAACGGTGTGGGCCGGTTGGAGTTGGCGCTCAACGATAAACCTCTTAAGCCCCATGATGATACCAAAATCACCGCACCCTGCACACCAACGGGGATTCTCTGTTTGCAAATCCTTAACGGTTATAGGAACAGCTGGTTGTTGGATGTGTTCACTCATTTGGACAAAACCTCCTTAACCTTTTCTACAATCTTCCTTGGACGGATAGGACGTCCCGTCGCATTAGAAATTAAAGGTTTAATATCAACAAGTGTATGAGCTCGAAGTAATAGGGCCAGTGGTGGTGGTTTAAGCTCATCACCGAAGGCCACTTCAATCGTCACAACATTCTTGAATTTAGAAAAAGCTTCTTTGAGCATTAACGGTAATGGATACACCATTCTAAAATGCATCCCAGAAGCCTTAATTCCTTCCTTGGCACAAAGTCCAATAGCCTCTTCATTAGCCCCTCTAGTACTCCCCCAACTAACAACAAGAATATCTCCGGAATCAGCCCCAAACATTTCGGGCAAGGTTAAAGCTCTGCTGACAATATGAACCTTTTCATTGCGAATTTCATGAGCACGGTTACTGGTGTAAGCGGAATAAGCAGCCCTTCCTTCTTTATCCGTATTTAAACCAGAAACTCGGCGCATGCCACCTTCTACCCCAGGAGCATCCTGAGCTGTCCGCACCATTTCGATATGATCGGGCAAACGTTTCATATGAAATCTTTCAAGGATAAAATCGGGGATCTCATCGACCTTATCCATCACAACAGCCTTGGGTTTGGCGATGACCTTATAACAATTCGCCGTCTGAAAATCACTCATAATAAAGACAGGTAAACGAAGTTTCTCTGTCAGGTAACGAGCCAGATGCGGCGCATAAAAACAATCAATGACATTGGAAACGCTGATGACGACCTTCGTATAATCGCCGTGACTGCCAAAAATAGCTGCAGGAAGATCCGACTGTTCTGTCTTCGTCGGCATACCCGTCGATGGACCACCGCGTTGAACATTAACAACAACCAAAGGAATTTCAGCCATCTGAGAATACCCAATAAACTCCTGTTTCAAAGACAAGCCTGGACCAGACGTACAGGTGATTGACGGCACCCCTCCATAATAGGCACCAATGGCAGCACCAATCGCGGCGATCTCATCCTCAGCTTGATGCACAAGTCCCCCATAAGAAGGTAACTCCTTAGCCAAGGTATGCATAATCGAAGAAGCTGGGGTAATTGGATATCCAGAAAATATTTTAAATCCAGCATCGATAATACCCAGGCTCAAAGAACTGTTCCCATCAATAAGAATCTTTTCACCCTCACGAGGTTTGCTGTCGACGTGAATTCTGAAAAAAACCTTCTCTTTAGCCAATTGATACCCATGATGGTAAAGCGCTAAATTCTTCTCCATAATCTCTGGCTTCAATTTCTTGCCAAAGGTTTTTTGGATTTCTACCTTAACAAGATCCTCATCCATGTCATAGATATAACTTAACATACCCAAATAGTAGAGGTTCTGCCCTTTACCACCCATTTCTTTAATAATATTCTTCGACGATTCATCGGTAACAAAAGGAATAACGCTTAAACCCTGCTGGGTACATTTCTTGAGAACCATTTCGTAAGAATCAGGGTTAGATTCTTTGTCTCCCATATCCAACAAAACAACACATTTATCATTATATTCTTTATCTTCCAGACGACGATCCAAGACAATCTCATGAGAGGCCAAAATTAAGTCAGAATCATTTCCAATATTGGTCGCATCAAAATCAGCCAATCGAATAATAACACCTGAAAGAGCAGCCTTGCTTCTAGCGGGAGGTGAAATTTCGGAAGGAATCATAGGCTCGACGTAAATGTACTTGCCCATAGCCACAAAAGCCCCCAAGAGAATGTCTCCGGCTTTCTGTGCACCAAAACCAGCATCCATGAGTAATTCAAACCTTGTGACGGATCTTTTTTCAATTGACATAATTTTTCCTTATTAGAGCGATAACAATAATTTATCAGAGAAGCAATGACGATGCAGTTTTCAAATATATCACGAGGGGGAATTTTATCAATTAAAATCTAGGCTTTCTAGGCTTTCAATACCGGACGGAGGTCTTTGAGATCCTTAATGATGGCTTTGGCATCGTCAAAACCTTGGATGGAAATATCTTCTGTTTCGGCGGCGATCAGATGATCTAAATTCTCGTCGGATTTAATCTCAAATCCAGCGTCTTTAATCATCCGTAAGGTTCTGGCATTCGATGATCCCTTGGTATTCAAATACCCTTGAAGAAACAAAGAGCTTGCCGGATATAAGGACATAATCTCCATGCTGCGCAGATGCCCCTCTCGACCAGCTCCGACACGAATTTCCGCATCAGGATTCAAAAAACGAAACAAACATAGAATTCTTAAACAATACTGCGGAGTTAGTCCTTGAGGAACCGATAATTTGTTTCCCTCAATAGGGATCAAGAAATTCACAGGAATCGACGCTGCTTTAATCGAACGAAGACGTTTCGCAATTTCAATCACATCACTATGCGCCTCTCCCATTCCGGCAATCATCCCAGAACACACTTCAATCCCTGCCTCCTTAGCCGCCATCAACGTATTTAATCGATCACTGAAAGTGTGAGTCGTGCATATATTTGGGTAGAAACTTTCAGAACTATTTAAATTATGATTCAGACGATCAAGCCCCGCACTTTTCAACTCGCGAGCTCCTGGAGGAGTAACAAATCCCGTCGATACGCAGATTTCATTTTTAGGAAATTCCGCTTTGATTTTTCTGATTAAACGACTTAACCGTTCAATCCTCTGCTCAGAAGCACCTCGACCAGCATAAACCATGCAATAGCGATACGCCCCCTTGGAATAAGCTTCACGAGCTTCCGCCAGCATCTCTTCCTCAGATTTTAAACCATATTCTTCAATTTGAGCTTCAGAGCTTTTCGCCTGGGCGCAATAATGACAGTCTTCGGGGCAATGCCCATTTTGAGCATTGTTGATGATATGGATGACAACTTCTAACCCCCGAAAATGCTTACGCACCGTATAGGCCGCATTAATCAAAGGCAAAAGATCAACACCATCTCCCAAGAGAATCGCTCGACAAGTGGCATCATCTAATTCCTGACCAGAAATACTTTGATGGGATAATTGAGTATAAAAATCTTGATTCATAGATCAGCAGAATATTACAAAGAATTTGAATTGTCAATTTTTCTTATTGATATGGTTTACAATCTAAGCGCCCATCTTCTAGCCAAAAACATCCCCACCAACATCGCACATACAAAAAGAAGAGCCTTGGGTAAACCTAAACCCAGCCCAACAATCGCAGGGGCTGGGCAAAAACCTGCTAACCCCCAACCTATCCCAAATAAGGCCGCCCCTAAAATTAAGGGAGCATCTATTTTACTCTTTTTAGGAAGATCAAAACTTTCACATAACAAAGGTTTGGAGCAGCCAACTAATCGATACCCAATAGCAGCAACACCCAAGGCCCCGACCATGACAAAGGCCAGCGTAGGATCAAAGTGTCCAAACAGATCCAAGAATCCAATAACTTTGAGAGGATTAACCATGCCTGATACGATCAATCCTATAGACATCATGAGTCCACTCACCAATGCCATAATAATAACCATATTAAACCCCCACAACTTTTTTAAGCCACACAGTTACAATGCCCGTCATCATAAAAACAAGGGTTGCTACAATAGACCTCTTGGACAATCTTGCCATACCACATATGCCATGGCCACTGGTACAACCGTTACCCATCACCGTCCCAAACCCTACTAATACCCCAGCAATCATCAAAACCCATTCGGAGGCATCAACAACAACGGCAATAGGAGATTTTAACTGATAAATAAATCCTCCCAACACAAGCCCCAGAATAAAAGCTGCGCGCCACCAATAATCTTGACCTGGCCTTGCCAATAACCTAGAGGCTATCCCGCTGACTCCCATGATGCGCCCATTAAACCAATACAAAATCACCGCTGCGGCACCTATGAACATTCCCCCTATCAAACCATGCACATAAGATATGTTCATATTAAATCCCTCGACTTGCTTTTATTTGAGCATTTCAACATCGTCTTAATCTTCCCTTATTTCAAATTTATAACACCTTACTTCACGGATGAAAACGAACGAGCCACGTTAACCAAACCGATCATCACTGGAACCTCGATCAGAGGACCAATGACCGCGGCAAAAGCCACCCCTGAGTTGATCCCAAAGACAGCAATAGCGACCGCAATGGCAAGTTCAAAATTATTACTCGCCGCTGTAAACGACAGAGTGACCGTCTTTTTGTGATCAGCACCCGCCTTTCGACTCATAAAGAACGACACAAAAAACATCACAATGAAATAGACCAGTAAAGGAATAGCTATTCGAATCACATCCATCGGAATCTTTACAATATACTCCCCCTTAAGCGAGAACATAACAAATATCGTAAAAAGCAAGGCAAACAAAGTCATCGGGCTGATGCGCGGAATAAATATCTTCTCATACCATTGCTTTCCTTTGAACTTAAGCAAAACTACCCTTGAAATCATTCCCGCAAGAAACGGAATACCCAGATAAATAAAAACACTCTTAGCGATCTGCATCATCGTTACATTAACAATAGCCCCCTTGATTCCGAACCATCCGGGCAAAATCGAAATAAACACCCAAGCGTAGACAGAGAAGAAAAGCACCTGAAAAATAGCATTCAACGCCACAAGACCCGCACAATATTCTCTGTCACCGTCGGCAATATCGTTCCAAACGATGACCATCGCAATGCACCTAGCCAATCCAATCATAATAAGCCCCACCATGTATTGCGGATATCCCCGTAAGAAAACAATCGCGAGGATAAACATAAGGATAGGTCCGATAATCCAGTTCTGGACAAGAGACAGGACAAGAATCTTATAATCCTTAAACACATCGTGCAGCTCTTCGTATTTAACCTTCGCCAAGGGCGGATACATCATCACAACAAGTCCAATCGCAATCGGAATATTCGTCGTCCCCGACTGAAAATGACTCCAATAATGTCCCACGGCTGGTAAAAAGAAACCCACTCCCACTCCAATCGCCATAACCAAAAATATCCACAACGTTAAGAACCTATCTAAAAATGAAAGCTTGGGACGGATCGATGTTGCCATGCTCGACTCCTCTTAAAATCAATATTAGGGATTAGTTTTCAACCACTGTTCAATCTTCAGACGAATTTCTTCTTTAACAGCCTTTGTTTTAGCTAATCTTTCCTCCAAGGTGCCTTCAAATTTGGAAGGATCCGTAAATCCCCAATGCAATCGTTGGGTAATCCCAGGAAAAACAGGACATCTCTCAGCGCTAGCTTCATCACAGACTGTAATCACATAATGATAACGATGCCCATTCTTATACAAATCAAAGACGGCCTTCGTAGTTTTTTCTCTGATATCAATCCCCTCTTCTTTTAAAGCTTCAATAACAATAGGGTTTAACTTCCCCGGTTCAATCCCAGCGCTTTCAACCTCAAAACGATCGCTCCCTAGCTTTCGCAACAGCTCTTCCGCCATTTGACTTCTAGCAGAATTATGGATGCAAACAAATAACACCTTCTTTTTCATACCCCCTCCTGGTTAAATAGCTAATAAGCTATATAAATAACATAAAAATTTTTACGAGCAACACAACTGCGTACGATCTGCCTGACGTAGCCTCTTCAAATCTTCCTTAATTTGATCATCATCGTTTAACCATGCGCTGATGGTTCGAATCAATGTTATCAAATGCTTATGGCCTTTGATGGTAAGAACATAATTCGTCCAGAAACTATCCTGCTCTTCTTTAATCAGCCCAACGCCCTTGAGTTTCTTTAAATGTCTCGAAACGCTCGGCTGCTTAATAGCTAAAACAAAAGCAAGCTCACAAACGCACAGTTTCTGCTTCTCTAGGAGTTTGACAATCCTTATGCGATTCTGATCGGAAAGCACTTTTAATATTTTTTCGTATTCGGTAATCATAATTTCCTATATAGCTACATGGCTATATAGTAGGAAAATTCTCGGTAATGTCAATAAAGAAGTAAATGTTTAGCTGATTGAGAGGGTTTTATTCCCTCCCCCTCCGTGGGGAGGGTAAGGGAGGGGGTTCAACTCATTAAAAGCTGTGGTTTTAAATCACCTTGACGATGGGCAATAAAAGAAGTTTTAAGGAACTCAGCGACATTTTGTTTTTGTAAGATCAATGTTTGAATAAGCGACATCAGCGTTGCATGAGCCTCAGCCCCCGCCTTGGAACGATTACCAAAAGACCAATTGCGATAGATAACGTTAGGCCTAATCATCCGCTCTGCCAAATTATTATTCCACGCAACTTCTGGACCATCCAAGAAGACGAACATATCCAGCCAAAACTTTGAGAATCTTTTACACAGACGCTGCAGATTTTTATTACGATAATGGCCATGCATAAATATAAACAATCTCATTTTGATCCACTGAACTCGCCGATGGTAAGTATCCTCGGGTAATTGACTGCTTTGAGTATGTAATCTGATGGCGTCATTGAACAATCGTTTGATTGTCTTATAATTCTCTTGATACTCACGCGAAGTATGAATCAACACATTGCCCCCAAGTCTGCCTTCAGGAACTTGGGATGGATGATATGCCGTAGCCACAACCTTCTGACAACAGGCGCAATAATATCGGTGTCGACGGTATTTACGCACGATAACGCGGGCTGGAATTATATCCTCTTGAATGTGTTCAATAACTTTGATCGATACTTTTAAATGATTCTGGCAATGCGGGCAGGTATTTAATTCTTGTTCAAAAACTTCATCAATGTGATCGGGCAGTGAGCGGGTGATTCCAACATGACCGGCCTTTTGCCCGGGACGTATCCGGCGCTTCTTTTTGACATTGGCTTTAACAATCTTCTCAACATTGCGTTGCTGTTGGTCTTTGACTTTTTGTTCGAATTCTTTAAGCTTATCCGCTTGTTCTTTGATAAGTTTATCTTGTTCGAGAATAATGCGGATTAGTTCTTCTTTGCTTTGTTCGCTGAGAATTCTCCCGTCGACCATGGAGTTATTATTAATCAATCAGCGACGGATATCAATAGACTTTTTATTTTTTTATCCCCCCTCCCTAACCCTCCCCACGGAGTGGGAGGGAATCATCCTTCTCGATCAGCTAAACATTTACAATCTCACACACCATCCAACTCAAGAAATAACCAACCTAAATTACACCTGAACTTGTTGATCTAAGATTTTCTACGTGGGTTAGAAAGAATGGATTTGGCTTTGGCAATTAATGGATAGCTTTTTTCATTCTGCAGTTGGATCAGAGCTCTTTGCATGGTGCGTTCTTTATGAGTCTTAGGGACATACAGCCTTTCCCCTGTGATGGGATGTGTCCCCGTGTAATACAGACACGCCGACATCGTCATAGGTAGCGGAATAAAATCTTGCACCTGTTCAGGCCTCATTCCTCGACGATCCAGGACCTCTGCGCAGGCTTTAGCATCATTTAAATCACAACCAGGATGAGACGTAATAAAATAATTGACTAAATACCGACGACTGGGAAGCTTACGATTAATTTTCTCAAACTGTTCAACAAATCTTTCGTACACTAAATACGACGGCTTGTTCATCAGACGTAGGACCTTATCCTGAGTATGCTCAGGCGCCACCTTCATCTGACCGCTGATATGATGTTCACACAACTCCCTCAAATATTCCTGAGACTCAGGTTCCACCAGAAGATCATAGCGAAGACCGCTTCCGATAAAGACATGCTTAACACCCTTCACCCGTCGGATAGACCGATACAGTGATAGTGCCTTAGCGTAACCCAACTCCAGCGAGGGACATTGGTGCGGCATCATGCATTGCTTATTCGAACAGGGACCAGCCTTGTCCCAAACCTTACAAGAAGCGGCGTATAGGTTGGCCGTTGGCCCGCCCACATCCGTAATCGTTCCTCGGAAATCACGATCCTTAACCATCCGATCCACCTCTTGTAAGATGGAACGTTCACTGCGGCTTTGAATCACCCGACCTTGATGCATCGTCAATCCACAAAAGGAACAATCCGCCGGACATCCTCGGACAGCCGTAATAGACCAGCGCACCACTTCAAATCCTTTAACTCCTCCTTTAGCATCATAGGCAGGATGCCATCGTCGGGCGTAAGGTAAATCGTAACTATTATCTAATTCTTGTGTCGTTAAAGGTTTAGCTGGAGGCAATTGTAGAACAACCCGATCGGCATGCGGCTGAGCCACGGGTTTGCCGCGCACCGCATTCATTTCACGATAGACCAAGGCAAAAGCTTTATTAAAAAGAATCTTATCCTTAAGAACCTCTTCAAACGAAGGAAGCATTACTGCCGTCGATGGGACCTCTGATGGTTTAACCGCAACGACAGTCCCTGCGACATCACGAATAGAACTGATAGGCTCTTGATTGTTAAGACGATTGATCACCTCTACAATTGGTCGCTCGGCCATGCCATAAACAATCATGTCTGCTTTAGAGTCCAACAGAAGCGATCGACGAGGGGAATCATCCCAATAATCATAATGTGCCAAGCGACGCATGCTGGCTTCCGTCCCTCCTAAAATGACTGGAATTCCTTTAAAGGCAGCACGGATACGATTGGTATACACAATCGATGCCCGATCGGGCATGTAACTATAGCTGTCACGACGAAGACGCTTATTGGCCGTGTAATTGACAATCATGGAATCGACGGCCCCTGCCGTGATGAGAGCAGCTAATCGAGGACGACCTAGACGGATAAAACTTTCAGGATCCCTCCAATCCGGCTCAGCAATGATGCCCACCTTATACCCTTTGGATTCCAGAAGCCGCCCAATCAAGGCGGCTCCATAGGCAGGATGATCCACATAAGCATCACCGGTAACAATGAGAATATCTAACTCATTAAACCCCAGCCGCTTCATTTCACTTAAAGACATTGGAAGAAACGGTGAACTCATAGGTTGGATGAAACACAAAAGTTTAGAATTATTTTGTATTTACAGGATGAACCTTTTTATAAGCTTCTGCTATCCGACTCATAGCTGCCAAAACGGCGGGATCCTTCATAAGAGCCTCATTGTGTTTCATAGCCTGTACCATCTCATACATTTTCATAAGATCTACTTTCTTTGCTTCCTCAGAAAAAGCAGGAGTTGTAACAATGCTCACCAATAAAGTTACAATCAGAGCTAATATTTTCATTTTAATATCCTTTCGTTGACATTTAATTTGATAAATCGTAGATAGTAGATGAGATAGTACATTAAATATATAGAACCGTCAATCACACGAGAATCAAACGAGAATCATCACACCATTAAATATATTGAAATAACACTATTAATTCTTCTCGCTCAATGCCTTTTGAATCACTTCTTCCAGCTCGCCTATTGCAAAGGGCTTATACAAATAGTATGTTTTTCCACCAGCGTCGATGAATTCCGCTTCTTTGAGGATATTATTTTTTTCAAACTTGCCGGTCATGAATATACATATCGAATCAGGACTCAGCTTCATTATTTCACGACAGGTCTCAATCCCGTCGATGCCAGGCATATCCTTGTCGATAAAGACAAGATCATTTTGACAATCTGTCCATTACGTGCTCTTTAATTTAAACTCCCCGGTCAACTGCCTGATTGCGAGCTTTTATATCAGCATAAACGATTCAAAACGGTCAAAACAACCAGAAATCACATCAGAATCATCTATTTAACCGCCAAATAGTAAAATTAAGAAACGTAGCAAAACTAATCCACAAAAGAACTACTTCTCCAAAAGCCCAGCCAGGACTACGAAGGCCAAAGAATATAACTGACCATAAAGTATTCAAAACTAATTGAACAAAGAAAAGCGCCAGCGGTACGCTGAAGCCTTTTTGTGGCAATCTCTCCCAAACCATCCACCCCGCCACAGCCATCATCAAATAAAGAAGTGACCATACCGGACCAAAAATTTTATAAGGTTATCCCAGCACTTTTAATGGTCACATCTGTACCTGTTCCCATTACTAAACCCACGTCTGCCTGGACTAACACTGGAGCTTTCTTAAATTATTATTGGATCGTATTTTAGAAAAGGACTTAAAATGAAGCAATTGTACGCAGGTATAATAAAACGGAGACAGAAAAAATGTTGCAAATTCTATACAGAATATAAACTCCCAAAAGCGTCCAGAAATCCAAACTTTTCTTATGAGGTAATCCTGGGCTTGACTAGTGCCAAAAAGAGCAGTGACCGATGGATTATTTTAAATTAATTAATCCCTAGCTCCTGATAAGGATTAAAGATTTCTTTCCCATCCTTATCATATTCAGCCAAAGAAAGCACATCCCTATAGTCTCCTTTAGCTGCTTGAATATATTGTAACAATTTATTTGTGTCACCCATACTAAGTTTAAGAATAGACAAATGAACCCTTTCTTTTTCATATTCATAATCTTTTATGCCATAGGAATTCAACAAATCTAAAATACAATCCTTTGATTCATTAGGAAAAATTTTAGAAACAGCTATAATTACATCATCTTTTGTATATTTTTTCATTATATTCCTCAAGGAGCCAATAAATAATCCCCGTTGTCTTTATAACCAGCCCGCCTGATTCTCTCTAATTCTTGACCATACACTGTTTTAGTCCCATCGTTTCTCCATATATTCTCTTTTGTTTCAGGAGAAGCTTTATAAAAAGGATGCTTATTAGCTATTCCCTCATCTACCCACTGATCGTTTCTTTCTGGCGTCCATTCCTTATTGGGTAAATCTAAAACATCGTGCCCTGACCACTCTTTCGCAACAGCAGTATCCGGACGCCGCCCGATAACTTTTATTTTATCACCTTGTTTGATTTCCTGCTTAAGTCCTTGAAATGTCCCATCTTTAAAAATATTCTCCACATCTTTCAGTTTCTCTTTTTCTAAAACAACTGGCTTATTGAGAACTTTTGACAAGCCTTTTTCGAATTCATTAATAAATTCACCCGGAGAATTGATGACACGCAAGGCGTAACGATAACCTGATCCGCTTCCAGCAATTAGTCCTAATCCAGACAGCAATCTCCCCTGCCAAGTCAATCCTTCTCCACTTACAAAATCTTTCCCTTTAAATAGCTCATAAAGATCTGCAACATCACCAACAACAGGAACAAAACCAAGCCCTAAACGCAACATATCTTTATAAAGCACATTTTTCAAATCTTGAACGATAGGTGCCTGCTCAGGATCATCGACACCAGCCAGTTCAGCGGGGATTATCTTCTTTAAAGCCATACGCTGAACATCAGGACGCTTGGATTGCATGTAATACTTACCTAAATCCACAGTAACCGGACTATCGGTCGAATTATAAAAAATAATCACGTGACTAGAATAGCTATTAGTTTGTGTGTCGGCATATAAGGGCGTGCCCGGAATGCTCCCCAGAGAATTATCTGGTGTCAATGGGAACTTTGATTTGAGGCTCAAGAGCTCTTGTTGAATACTATCAAAATTACGGTATTCGCCTTTGACCCAATCTGTTAACCTTTGACTGTCCTGCCATAATCCCCATTCTTTCAGTTTATCGGTAACAGCATTGGTTACCTTAGTTTGAATTTGATCTTTAACGTTGGAAGGTAATTTCAAAGATGATTGTGGATCAATAGCCAGTAAAATAGACTGCATATTGATGGGATAATTTTCCCATCGTGTTTCTTTCTTTAAATTCCAAATAAGAGTCTGAATCGTCGGCTGGTCAATTTCAGGATGTTTAATCGCATAAGCAACGACATCACGGAAATAGGGAATTTCCGTATCATCAGTTTTCCAAATAAATTTCTCTCCAGGTACAGGGGCAGGAACACCAGGGTTTAAACAAAATGTTTGTATAGGGATACTTATGCGACTATGGGCAGGAATTTGTATTTTATTATCAATTGTAATCGATTTTAAAGATGCATACGCCTGCAGGAGCTCATCGTGCAGGCGCCAATCTTCATCTGATAAAGCACCGCCAGCATTTAACCTCTGCCTGAAAGCAGAAATCTTTTGTTTGAGCCCATCATAGCGAGAAATTTGTTCAGTAATGACATTGGGCGTCGCCTGAAGAAGTTGATCGGGAATTTTTCCACTGTAGCCTGAATCTACGGCAGGGTCGATTGTTGCACAGGAAGTAAAAAAAATAAGAAATAATAAAAAAAAACTATTAATTATCTTATTCTTTAATCTTGTAATACCCATCATTTCCTTTATATTATGGGCCTTCAAATTTCTTCATCAAGTGGTGGATATTGCAAAGGAGCGTCTCCTATGCTCTCTAAAATTTTTGGCTTAAGATCCCATTTTTCAGCCTGACAAATTTCTTTCAATTCAACCGTAAACTGCCAGCCATCACCATAATCAAATAAAAATATCATTCTCTTTCCGACTGCTTTGAAAACTTTAGAAATCTTTGTCTTTTTAACCCCCTTCGCAAATGAGTATGTGGAACCTTCTCCAATATCAACAAATAGCTCATAAGCTTCTTTCATCTCCGGTTTCTTTAAATTGTCATAAAATCCAAAGCAATGATCAAAATAGAAATCAAATGCTTGAGTGATAACCTTGGCAAAATTATATAGACTTTTTGTTTCCGCTATTTGAATTCTTCGAACAGCTTTTTTATTCTCCCTATTAATAACCGATACATCGAAAATAAAGTATCGAAGACTACAGGAGGATTCCATTGTTCCTTCGTTATTTTTGAAAACGCTCATTTTCTCGCTTAATTTGAGAAAGTTTTCAATTTTATCAGACAAAGCGTCCCATTCTTCTTGATGTTCTTGTATTGCTTCGTGATTAGCACAACTAGCAATAAACCCTGCTAAATCATCCAACTCTTCATAAAGAAATTCTAGTCGGTATTTATTCTTTTCTTTAATCACTTTTTCTAAAATCTCTTCCGAATCAGCACCATAATCACAAGCTTCTTCTAAAAGCGCTAATTCTTTCTTATTTACCAAGAATGATATTTTTTGAAGATGTTTTCGCATAATTCCCAAACTTGCCCCTTTTGCGCCCCTTTTATTATGACATATTTATAGGTTCAATTCTCACCCATAAACCAATTGAACCATTTATGAGCCCATATCTAATTTTACCGTACATCTTTAATCATCACCTATAATCGCCAACCAATCACCAGAATCGTAAGGTAATCGCCAAATTATTTCCCCCTGTACACTCTTAAACGTTTCGCTTAAACGCTGCCTTGAGCTCCTGTTCCTCCAGAAACACCTTTCAAGCACCTGGCAAACTCCTGATCGAAATTAGACACGTACTCACTATCTTGCATAACCCGAAATTTATCGTACTCCTGATGTGCTTTAGCAGAATTAACCCGATACCCTACGGCAATAACAGCGTCCAAATTATAATACTCAACATCTCTAGAAATCTTGCAACTACCTTCGGCTTGAACCGTTTCCATTTTGAAAACAGTTGCCTCCCTCACAAGCTCTTTACTAGCATAAATATTCTTTAAATGCCAAGATACCGCTGGAACATTAACTCCAAATAAATCTGCCAAAGTTCTTTGCGTCAACCAGAAATTGTCCTGTAAAAAAACACATCAACGGTGACCTTACCATCTGCCGTAGTATAAAGAATGACTTTGTTGTCCTTACGAATCGGTTGTAATTTTTTCCCCATTTAGTTCACTCCCACAATTCAGTTCTTGATACGAATTCTCCAAACACTGTCTAGAATTTCTAGTACTTAAGATACACCTACTGCATCGCATTGATTCAAGGTCAACATATTAACATAGCCTCTAATTCCTCTCTATTTCTTTATAACCTAGAGAAATTATCTAAAATTAAATTATTATTTTGGAAATATTAAATATTTTCCGATGGGGAATCGGACAAAACATTTGTAGTATAAAAATCCTAAATCTTGACGACGGGGAAATAAAAAGCCGTTTGCAAACGACCTAATTACAATGGTTTACAAACGGCTAAATTGGCTCCCCGAAACGTCTAGAAATCCGAACTTTTCTTATGAAATTATTTTAGGACTTACTAAGTCTAATAGCAGCCATCGTTGGATTGTCTTAAACTAATTGATCTATTCAAGAGTCTATTCATAACCATATTTTCTCGGATTTAAAAAGATTGCATTAATGGTAGAATTTGCCTGTTCATCACTTAATTCAACTTTCTTTAAAATCTCGAGAAGTTGTTTTCTATCTTTTTTATTTACTGCCAGATCGAATACCTCTAGTAATTTAGCCTCAAATAATCTTTCATTAACAGTCATACACCCGAATCTCTTCCCTTCCTTAGAATCATTCTTAATTAAATCTAAGTCCCAACCTCGATCTTTCGCGTCCTTTTCTAATTCTTCCAATTTTTTAGTTAAAATGATTTCCATTTGAACTAAAGGTGGTGGAGAAAACCAATTCATCAACTTTTCTAGTTGATCTTGAGGCATATATTTATCCAATTCTCTTATAAGACCATCAATTTTAGGAGAAAAGACAGAAAGCTTATGAATTAAAATATCAATGATTGGATCATCGCCTGGACCACCCATAGCCATAGAACTCCTTCTTTAAAAGGTTCAACTAAAATTCAGGATTTACACCTGAAACTCTTTCTATTTTAATTTGAGATTCGGGATTCGGAACAAGATACTCTGTTTCCTTTCCAGGATTACCATGTAATTCATCTGCTGATTTGACTTTAATACCTTTTATATTAACAATCCTACCTTCAATCACGAACCTGCCTTCATTTCTAAAACCTTCAACAGTAGGTAGTCCCAATTTAGACCTTGGATTAGACATTGTCCTAGGATCGATTGGCGTCCAAGAATGCTTGAATGGCAAAGCCCCATTTCTATCAATATTCTTGTCTACATCTTCACCATAAATCCTGTATACTTTTTGTCCCTCTTTAACTGGCTCATGAGCAATAAAACTTGTTTCTGCTAAAGTGTCTTCATAAACTTCTTCAGCTGCTTTTAAACTCTTCTTACTTTCTGGTATATTATGCGAAATCTTAACAACGACTTCATTAGCTAATTCTTTCTCAACCCCTTTAGATACTTCTCTCCAAGCTTTACTATTATCAATAAACACCCCAATACAGCTAATAGTTCTCTCCATTGTAGTCAATTCTGTACCAGTAAAGAAATCTTTGCCCACTAATACTTCATTGAGACTTATGGCATTGCCAATAACTGGAATAGCACCCACACCCATTTGAGCAGTTAAGGACAGAATATCGTTAATCTCTTGCTTGAGCGCTTCTATAAAACTAGCCCGTCCCGCTTGAGGAAAAGGAACGTAAATTTTCTCTCCAACAAAATATCGTTGATTAAAATCATCCTTGAAAGGAAGCTGCAAATCCTGACGGGTGATGTTGTATTTCAGACACAATCCCTGCAAGCCATTCATTAAACCAAGAAACTCTTCAGACGAAACCCTTTGAGAAGCCGCGATCTTACTTTTAATAGCTCGTATCTTTTGCCAATCATCATAAAACTCATTCTTTGCTGCATCAGGGCCAGCTTGACCAAAAGAATTCTTCCATAAACGTGCAATCATTTTCTGATAAGCATTACTGTCAAGCTGCCCAATACGTTTATACCCCTTACCAATTAATTCTTTTTCTAAAAACTGGGCTCGATACTTCAATGGTGGATGGGTACCTTTGAGTTTCGATAATTGATAAACTAAGCTGTCTCCTTTAATCTGGGCCAGACGATTCAACAAATCACATAAAGCAAACGGGTCATAGCCTGCTTGCCTAGATAACTCAGCTCCATATAAATCCGCTTTTATTTCTATATCCTGGCTGATTTGAGATAGGTTGATCTCATTCTTTTGCTTTGTTAACCAACCTTTGAGGCCATTGTCTACTCCTGACATATCTAATACTTTTTCAAATAAACCCGGTTTGGTATTTTTAGATTCCAGCTCCTTTTGATCATTGTAAGAAGCAATATGCCCTATTTCATGAGCCAATAACCCTGCTAATTCATCTTCATTGGCTATCACATTAAGCAAGCTATAAGAAATATAAACCTGATTACTGGGAGGTAATACAATTAATGATTGAACATACGCATTATTATCTATGTGGACATAATAATGTTGCACCTTATCCTTATAAAATGGCCAGAGCTTATCCATAACACTCTGAAGATAATTTATAAGAACAGCATCGTCCACATCCTGTTTGACTAGCCAGATGTCTGAATCTTTTCCAAATAGACGTTTCTCATAAGGTTCCCCTGCGGAGGTCATATTGATAAATTGTTGCGTTATAGACTTGTTTTCAAAAGAAGACAAAGAAGGAATAGATTGACATCCTGCAGAAACAAATAAAATTAGAGAAACTATTAGTTTAAGAAAATTCATATGAAGTGCTTCTAGGGCTAACAAATGCCAAAAACGGGAACAAATGGATTATTCTAAATTAAAAACTCTAGTTAAAAGCAATTCCATCACAATCCATCTATTTTTCCATACTCCTAAACTTATTAATGTTAGAACACCTAAATGTCGTGTTTGTCGGGTTTATTGTTTTAAAACATACTGAATACTTCTGACCCCACCCCTAAATTAAACCACCTGCAAAAAGGGTTTCTGGGTATTTTCGTTTAAGTTCATTTGTTCATATTGCTTCAAAAATTGTTCAGGCGTTTGATAATTCAAAGAACTATGTGGTCTGAACGTATTATATTCAATTCTCCAAGATTCAATAATATCTTTTGCTTCCTGAAGGTCTAAGAAATAATTCTCATTTAAGCATTCATCTCTGAATCGTCCGTGAAACTGCTACCAAACTGCAGGCCCGCCGTTGTGAAAAACCATGACGTTCAATCATATACAACGCCGCGTTCTTCTTTGCTTTGGGCCTTAGAAGTTTTTTGAGAGCACATCCTTCAAAGCCCGATTGTCCAAGGATAAGTCGGCTACAATTCGCTTGAGTTTAGCATTTTCTTCTTCAAGAACTTTCATCTTCCTTAAATCAGATGTCTCAAGTCCTGAATATTTAGCCTTCCACTTGTAAAACGTGGCATCTGAAATACCATGCTTACGGCAAACATCTACCGTTTTAGCACCTGCTTCAGCTTCTTTTAATACGGCAATAATCTGTTCTTCTGTGTATCGTTTTGACATGTGAAGCCTCCTTGTTGGGTTAGTTTACCCCAGGAAACTCTACATGCAAATGGCTTTAATTATTGGGGTGGGGTCAGAATTCTTGGATCAGTGTGTTGAGCGATACGGTTAACCAAATCTTCAACTGTACCTTTACCAATTTGAACACCACCAATCTCACCGTACTTTGACACCCCAACAAACAAGCATCCGCCTTCAGTATTAGCAAAAGCTGTGATACTCTCAATGATTTCGTGAATTTGCGACAGCGACGGTTTCCATTCAATGGTCGTTGATTCGCTAGAGCTAATTAATTTTGATACAGTAATTTTTGTCATATTTTGTGTAGGATTATCTTCTAGAATTAATGAAATAATATATCATTTTCTTCTTAGAATGGTTAATGGTTTCTAGCATGAGAAGATTTCAAAATTACGTCCAACTCCGAGAAAGCCACGGTAGGGGGGGGGCTAGAAAAACCTAAAAGAATTTTGCGGAGTCTAACCTACCCCCTTAATACAAATAAAAACGAGGAACCTAGCCCATTGATGGGCTAAATTCCTCTCTTTTAATATTTCGACCAACTGGGGGCTCCACCTTAATTGATACTGATTTGGCAGGATTGAAGCTAACCCTTCTGGCTCCAGCTTTTACAACACTTACGTCTATAAAAAAAGTCAGCCACAGCATTGCTACTGTGGCTGACATCATATTGGCTCCCCCGCGAGGGCTCGAACCTCGGACATGCACGTTAACAGCGTGCCGCTCTACCAACTGAGCTACAGGAGAATAATGTTTTTCAACTTTTCACGACCAACACCAGACTTATAAAACTTTTCTTTAACGCGTGCTTCCTGTCTGGTTTCACAAAATTCTTGATATATTAACTTATAAGGTCTATGACCTTTTGTATATTTTGAATCGCCTTGATTATGTTCTTTCAATCTTTTAGCAGGGTCTTGTGACAAGCCTATATACTGCGAATCATCTTTGATACTTTGAAGAACATAAACATAAAACATATCCGTTGCTTGCCGCTCCCTGCCGGCAGGCAGGTACCAACTGAGCTACAGGAGAATATCTATTATTTAAGAGCTTGCTTCAAAATTGATTTCGATATTATACTTAAAAAACTTTAGATGTCAACCGGTCTGCGAGAATTTAGGGACATCGTTAGCGTTGAAATATCCACATACTCAACGGCGGATCCCATAGGTATTCCTAGACCAATACGACTCACCTTGATCGGACTTCCCTTTAAAACCTTACCAATATGCAGCGCCGTCATCTCGCCTTCAGCGTCAGGATCGGTGGCGATCACCACTTCAGCAATCTCCTCCTCCTTGATACGGCTTAAAAGTTTAGGAAGATTTAAATCGTCAGGTCCGCGTCCTTCCGACGGAGAGATATTTCCCAGAAGCACATAATAAAGACCGCGATAGCTACCTGTTCGTTCAATCGCCAAAAGATCCTTAGGGCTTTCCACGACGCAAACCATCTTACGGTCACGATTAGCATCGGCGCAGACCAAACATAATTCCTGCTCGCTTAAATTGTTACAGGATTTGCAAAAACGCATTCCTTCTTTAAGAAGAATCATGGCATTCGCTAATTCTCTGACCTCCTCGGTACTTTTACTTAAAAGCCAGAAAACAATTCTCTCAGCGCTACGGCGTCCCACACCGGGGAGCTTGCATAATTGTTCTAACAGTTTTTCTATTAATTTGGGATACATGGATGATATTTACGCGTTGGGATTACGTCTTTCGGGTGGTTTGACTTCATTATGCCATTCGTTGATCACCTTACCGCCAAACATTTCAATCGCATCCTGAACAATGGGCTGAGCCTCTTTAGCAACAGCCTCGTCGAGAAGCCGAATCGTAATATAAATGGACCTGCCTAATTTCTGGGAAAAAATCTTTTCTACTAAGGCAGCATTATCCTTACCGGCCATACTATCTTTGGCAAAATTGTGTTCCTTAGCAAACCCAATCACCAAATTGCCGTCATTATAGGAAACAGCTGCTGCTTCCTGCATATAGGTAGCCAGAGACATTTTCTTCTCGGAGACAGCATGCGTTAAAGCATGCCATTGCTGTTGAATGTAGGATAACGTCAGATCTGTTCCCTCCGCCACCATGGAAAGAACCTTCTCTTGCTCTTTAGACTCAACAACAGAAACAGCTTTAGGAGCTTGAATGGAAGGTTTATAACTTGATGTTACCGATGACGGAACAGGAGAAGGCGTAACCGCTCTCACTGCTGCAGGAGCCATCGACGCTGCAGCAACAGGAGCTGAGGTAGAAACTAATGAAGTGCTCGGCACAGGTGCTAAGGTCATTCTGGCAAAAGCCACTTCCAAAGGCATCCGCATGGTTTCCATCACCCGAGACGTTTCCTGGGCCTGAATCAACAATTCAATCGCTTTAAGAATAGCCCCAACAGTGGTTCGATTCGCCTGAGACGCCAGACGTTCCTTCACGTTCTTGGGATAATCAATCAGATTATTCAACGCGGCTCCGCCAATCTTAGCAATCATCATATGCCTAAAATGTTCGGTGACATCCTTACCCAACTGCTTTAAATCCTTACCAGCATCAATGATCTGATTCAAAACAATCATCGCCTGCACGCAATCCTTATCCACCAGAGCATCCGTCAAGGCAAAAAGGTATTCCATCTCCACAATCCCCAGCATCGAGAACACGTCAGAGGCTTCCACCCCTTTTTGTCCCAAGGCGCTAAGCTGATCTAAAATCCCAAGAGCATCCCGCATACTGCCGCCAGCAGCCTTGGCAATGGCAAATAACGCTTCGTCTTGAATCTTAACGCCTTCCTTCTGACTAATCTCTTTCAGATTATGACTGATCGTCTCCAGAGAGATCCGTTTGAAATCAAAACGCTGACAACGAGACAGAATAGTAGCCGGAACCTTATTGGCTTCCGTCGTAGCGAAAATAAAAACAACATGCGGTGGTGGCTCTTCTAGGGTCTTTAAAAGCGCGTTAAACGCTTCGGTGGTCAGCATATGAACTTCGTCGACAATATAAATCTTATAACGGCCGTAACTGGGGGCAAACTTGACATTCTCACGAAGAGCGCGGATCTCATCTATCCCGCGGTTAGACGCACCGTCGATCTCGATGACATCGAAGCTGTTTCCCTTAGCAATTTCCTGGCAGGCAAAACAGGTGCCGCAGGGTTGAAGTGTTGGGCCTTTCTCGCAATTCAGCGACTTCGCCAGAATACGGGCACAGGATGTTTTTCCGATCCCTCGAGGACCACAAAACAAAAAGGCATGAGCAATACGATTCGCTTCAATGGCTTGTTTAAAAATCTTGATGATATGCTCCTGCCCCTGAAGCTCATCAAAACTTTGTGGACGATATTTACGGGCTAAAACTAAATAAGACATGATTTTAGAGCACCTGTTCTAACGTTTGTTTTAAATGTCCATATTGAAATTTGTATCCAGACTCCAGAAGGACCTTAGGAATCACCCGAACTCCTTCTAACAACAGCTCCTGCCCCATCTGCCCGTACAACGCTTTCACCATAAACCCAGGAACAGAAAACACCGTCGGACGATGAATCACTTCACCTAGAATCTTGGTAAACTCAGCATTGGTCACCGGATGAGGTGTCACACAATTAACCGGGCCTCTGATTTGATCATTCGTCATCACATAATCGACAATACGAGGAATCTCCTCTAACGCAATCCAGCTCATCATCTGTTCGCCAGAACCTAAGCGTCCGCCCAAACCCATAGAAAAAGCAGGAAGCATTTTAGCCATGGCCCCACCCTTTTTACTTAAGATCATCCCAAAACGCAGGTGGATGACACGCAGACCCAAAAGCGGCAACTCTGCACAAGCCTGCTCCCACTCCTGACAAACCTTTGCCAAAAATCCATCCCCATTAGGAGATTTCTCATGAAAAGGGATGGACGGATCGTGCTGACCGTAATATCCCACCGCTGAAGCACACATAAAAACCTTGGGACGACGATTCATTTCCTTAATGGCTTTGACGAGCAGCTTGGTGCTTAGAACCCTGCTTTCTAAAATCTCTTTCTTATAAGCATCTGTCCATTTCTGGTCGCTAATATTAGCTCCAGCTAAATGAATAATAACATCATGCCCCTCGAGCGCCCCCGTATCAATCGTGTTTTCTTTAAAATCGTAATATATCTTTGAAGAATGACTTGTACCCTTGTGACGACAGATCTCAGAAACCTCATCGCTTCGATCAAGAAAAAAGGCCTTGAGGGTAGAACCTACCAAACCATTAACACCGGAGATTGCAATTCTCATAAGGACGTCATTATGCCCTAGAAATTAGAAATCGTAAAGCGGTTTTCTTTTCTTCGGTGCATCAAAAACGCTATTAATGACCACTTTCCCAGACGAGGAAACAGCTGCTGGGGATGATGGTTTTCCAGGTAAGGTCATTGGTTTTGAAGCCCCCGCCACAGAAGGATCACGGGGCTTGGAACGCATCGACAACGAGATGCGCTTACGAGCCAGGTCCACTTCAATCACCGTCACCTCGACCTTCTGCCCCACCTTGATAATCTCGGAAGGATCACTGATAAAGCGATCCGAAATTTCGCTAATATGAACTAAACCATCCTGATGCACACCAATATCGACGAAGGCCCCAAATTTAGTCACGTTGGTGACAATCCCAGGTAATTTCATCCCCGACTTTAAATCGTCCATCCCCTGAACATCGTCTTTAAACTGAACAGGATCAAACATCGCACGAGGATCTCGACCGGGTTTAGCCAATTCATTGATGATATCCACCAAGGTTGGAAGACCAATCTTGTCACTGACATATTTAGAAGCTTGGATCTGTTTACGCGCCTTCTCATCGTCGAGTAAGGTTTTAACCTGAAGTCCCAAATCCTTGGCCATCTGATCGACGACCCAATAGCTCTCAGGGTGAACGGCACTTGAATCCAAAGGATTAGATCCCCCACGAACGCGCAAGAACCCAGCCGCCTGCTCGAAAATCTTGGCAGATAATCGAGGAACCTTCTTAAAATCTTCACGAGAAGCAAAGGCATCGTGTTCGTTACGGTATTCCACAATCGCCTTAGCTAAAGCAGGTCCGACACCTGATACATACATGAGAAGTTCTTTACTTGCAGAGTTAACTTCCACACCCACCTGGTTAACGCAACTAATGACGACATCGTCGAGACTCTTCTTTAGAAGATTCTGATCCACGTCGTGCTGATACTGACCGACGCCAATAGATTTAGGATCAATCTTCACCAGCTCCGCCAAAGGATCTTGTAATCGACGACCAATCGAGACTGCCCCACGAACCGTGACATCATGATCCGGAAACTCCTGACGAGCCACATCCGACGCTGAATAAATGGAGGCTCCACTTTCATTAACCATAACCACCTGAATATTAGGAAGTTTCAGACTGCGAATAAACTGTTCCGTCTCACGACTGGCCGTACCGTTTCCGATGGCGATGCATTCAATATTAAACAGAGCACAAAGCTTCTTGATCGTTGCTGCTGCCTGTTCCTTCTGATCGTCACTGTGTGTGACATAAATAACCGTATTATGAACCAGCTTCCCTTGAGCCGTTAAGCAAACCACCTTAGCCCCTGTACGAAACCCGGGATCCACCGCCAGCACATTCTTCTGTCCCAAGGGAGCGGCCATCAGAAGCTGACGCAAATTCTCAACAAATACCCTGATCGCTTCCTCGTCAGCTTTTTGCTTGGTCAAAAGACGAATCTCTGTTTCCATCGACATGGCCAACAGACGCTTGAACCCATCTTCCACCGCCATCTGAACCTGAGACGCAGAAAGATTATCAGCTTTAACAAAAATCTCCTCTAAAAGAGCAATCGCCGTCTCTTCTTCCACCCGCACACGCAGGGTTAACACTTCTTCCTTTTCTCCACGACGCATAGCCAATACACGATGCGACGGAGCCGTCTTGACAGATTCCTGCCAATCATAGTAATCCTTAAACTTGACCCCCTCTTCTTCCTTCGCCTTAATGACCTTGGAATCAAAGAGGGCCTGTTCCAAATAAAATTGACGAATCTTGGCGCGAGCCGGCGCATCTTCATTAATCCACTCAGCAATAATATCCCGGGCACCGGCTAATGCTTCATCCACACTCTTGACCTGTTTCTCCTCGCTAACGTAAGCTTCTGCCTCCTTACGAGGATCAACGCCATCCTTCTGTTCAAAGATCATCTGAGCCAAAGGTTCAAGTCCACGTTCCTTGGCAATGGTGGCACGGGTCCGACGCTTAGGCTTATAAGGCAGATACAAATCTTCCAACACCGTCATCGTCTGAGCCGCTTCAACCTTCGCCTTTAATTCATCGGTGAGCTTGCCTTGCTTATGAATCGTCTCAAGAACAACCCCGCGACGCTCATCTAATTCTTTCATCTGCTCTAAGCGGTCACGAATAGCCGTGATAGCAACTTCATCTAACCCGTCGGTATTTTCTTTGCGGTAACGAGCAATGAAAGGAACCGTGCTTCCCTCATCTAAAAGGACAGCAACGGAAACAACCTGTTTTTCGCGGAGTTTTAATTCTTGAGACACTTTAACAATGTGCAAGGGATTATTCATAATGATTAGACCTTTATCGAATATACGTGGCTTGACCTACAACAGGTTTTGCGAGGGGTACAGAAATCTTAAACTTTGGCAAGAAACTTCTCCTTAGCTTCTTCGAGGAAGGTGATGACTTGTTCTCTGGAAACAGAGGGGAACCCTTCTAAAAAATCTTCAATGGATTCACCAGACTCGAGATAATCAATAAGAGTCTGCATAGGCACCCGTGTACCTTTAAAAACCGGAGTGCCTCCTAAAATTCTTAAATCTGAGGATATGGCTTTAGACTTCATGATGAAAATATAACACGCATCGCCTTATCTAGCAAGGTTGAGTTTAAATCTCAAATCCATCTCTAAACCTTAGCCAACGACTCCTTAGAACCACCTCGCAGCTCAGCTAACAGAGGCACTTCCATGGCAGGTTTGATATCCAGGATGACAGGAGTCAACCCATCTAATTTGATATTCTCCAGATTCTGCTGAGAAATCGGAAGCGGAATACCCTTGCCATCACGCTTAATTTGCAGATTCAAATTAGCCGCATTAAAGTCGATACCACCGAGCTCTGAAGATTTATCCGATTTGACTGGACTCTTCACACCTTGATTGGATGGTAAAAACGATCTAAAAAAATCACTCAATCCTGTATCAGGAGAACTTGCTATAGCTTTACGAAGAGAATCCTCTGTTGGTTTTCCACCACCCCTTAAAAAAGCATCTCTAAAAGCCTTATCCCCACCCATTGCGTCAGATGCATTTTTAAACTCTCCCTCACTCCAGAGTGATAATAATTGAGTGACATTTTCTCCTCGAATTAACGCATTTCCTAGGGCTTCAAAGTTTGCGATATACTCCTGTGAATCTCGTCGGTTTCGATAAGCAGATAAATTAGTATCGTTAAATTGAAATTCTTTAATAGTTTTACTCGCCGGCTTTCTAATAAACGCATTAATAGCATCTTCTTCATATGCACTCAATTGATTGCTTGCCTTGATCAATCGAAACTGTTGTTGGTACCCAACCTCTTCATTTCTTAAACTAGACAACTTAACCCCTCCTAAAGCTAACACTGCTAGAATAGTCAGCGTCGATAAAGCAGGTTTAACATAACTATACATCGACGACATCGCCTGATCATGCCCATCTAATTGTTGCTGTGGTAAAGAAGAAAGAATTTCTCTAATCCTTGCAAGAAACTCTTCATCAGGAGCTCGTTGAAGAGAGGCAATATGATCTATGCGTTCCATAAGAACCTTCGAATTAATTCTATTTAACTCCTCCCTTCGGACTCCTTGCATAGATTTAATTATTTTATCGTAAGAACGTAAAATTGATTCTATTTTAGGATCCTTAAGCCTTAACGCAGCAACTGGAACATCTTTCGAATACTCCAAATCCAAATACGGATTCTCATTCACAAGGTTCCCAACCTTGGGGAGGCTTAATCTTAATGCTATTAACCACCCAGTAATCCACTGTCTCAATCCACTAAGCACCCCCGTCAACATCGCCGCATCGGAAAGACTTAAGGGGTGTTGAAAAGATTCCGATCTATTCCCCTGAGATACAAGTTCTAATCCTGTGATATGTCTTTGCGTCACCTTTATTGTTTTGGGAGCATTCATCATTGGCGATAAACCAGCAACAGAT
>JADFYF010000129.1 GCA_015233165.1 Candidatus Omnitrophota bacterium | reverse complement strand
GCTCATGAAAAGAACCCAAACCTTGATAAACGCTTACTGATGATTCCACCGGTTGACTTGGATCAGTTATTCTCTTGGCAGGTTAATCTTTGGAAGAAAAGGGGTAACTATCAGTTGACCGTTCCCTTTGGAGATGTTTTAAAATTCTTTATATTGCCATATCCCAAATTCCTCCTAGAATAGCTCCTCATGAAGAGCAACAATTCACCTATTAAAGAAGTGATCATTATCGGAGCAGGGGCTGCGGGGCTGATGTGTGCGATTGAGGCAGCTAAACGAGGCCGTTCTGTCTTGGTTCTGGAACATAACAGCGCGGTGGGTAAGAAAATCCGTATCTCTGGTGGCGGCAGGTGTAACTTCACGAATATCCACACCAAGCCTGATAACTACCTATCTTTAAATGAACATTTCGCCAAATCCGCTCTGGCTCGCTTTACTCCTGAAGACTTTGTGGCTATCATCAACAAATACAAAATCCCCTATCATGAGAAAAAGCTAGGACAGCTCTTCTGCGATGAAAGCTCCCAAAATATCATCGATCTACTCAAGAAAGAATGCGGCCTCTATAAAGCGCAGATTCTTTTGGAATGCAGGGTTACTGAAATTACCAAGAATAAGTTCTTCCACCTAACAACAACGCAGGGGGAATTTCAATGTGAAAGTCTTGTCATTGCCACCGGCGGTCTTTCCATTCCCACCTTGGGAGTCACCGATCTGGGATACAAGGTTGCTGAGCAATTTGACATCAAGATCAATCCCTGTAGACCAGGATTGGTTCCCCTCACCTTTAAAGAGAAGGATGTTCAGATCTTCAAAGAACTCTCCGGAGTGGCCCTTGATACGATCGTCTCCTTTGGAAAGATCTCCTTTAGAGAAAACACCCTCTTTACTCATAAGGGCTTAAGCGGACCTGCCGTCCTGCAAATTTCTTCTTACTGGGAACCCAGAAAACCTATTCACATCAATTTTGTTCCCGAAAAAGACATGGCTTCTGTTCTAAAATCTCATCAAGCAGAAAAAATAACTCTCAGAAATTTTCTAAAAGACTATCTTCCCTCCCGTCTGACAGAAATCCTCTGTCTGCGCTTCTTTGAAAATAAACCTCTCCATGATTATTCTTTAGAACGCTTAGAAAAAATTGGTAAGGAACTCAACGGCTGGGAATTCATTCCTCAAGGGACAGAAGGATACGCGAAGGCAGAAGTCACAGTCGGCGGAATTGATACCAACGAGCTGTCTTCTAAGACGATGGAATCTAAAAGAGTTCCGGGATTATATTTCATCGGTGAGATCGTCGATGTGACTGGTCATCTGGGTGGATTTAACTTCCAATGGGCCTGGGGATCAGGCTTTGCGGCAGGTCAATACGCGTAGTCGATTAACTTCCTAAAATAGTCAGGTGCTTTTGCTTCAAACTTCATGCGTTCCCGTTTAAACGGATGAGTAAATTCTATCGACTGAGAATGCAAGGCCAGAAAGTTAAATCGTCGATCTTCCCTGCCATACTTGTCATCGCCGACGACAGGATGCCCTTCATCAGCCAGATGCACGCGAATCTGATTCTTACGTCCGGTCAGCAGATTAATCTTCAACAAACTAAACTTCTCTGTTTCCTTCACCACATCATACTCCGTGTGAGACAATTTACCGCCAGAGTTATCCTCCACCGAATGCATCATATACTCCTCATCTTCGACGAGAAAACTAGAAATGGTCCCTGACTTTCTGGCCATCTTCCCATGCACAATGGCATAATACGTTTTAATGGTACTCTTCCAGTCATCCTTCAAGAAAAGCTGAACCTGCTCTGTCTTAGCAAAAATCAGAATCCCTGAAGTCGCCTGATCCAGACGATGCACCACATACACGCACTTACGAGACTTAGCGCTCCCCTTACGCACATATTGATTGAGGGCATAATGAATCGTATTAACCCTATCCCAGGCAGCCCCGACAGTCAAAAACCCCGGAGCCTTGTTCCCCACGAAGATGTCTCTGTCCTCATAGAGGATTTCAAAACCCTTGGGCTGATATTTCTTTGGAATCTTTTTCAGTTCAAACATAGCATTTCTCAGTTAAATTGGATGAATTAGCAAGATGATAACAGAAATACGTTCAATATAAGAATTAAAACCTCAAAAACCAATGTCATGCCCGAATGTATTTGTCGGGCATCTAGAACACTAGCAAACCCTGCCTACCGGCAGGCAGGCCTGGATCCCCGACAGAAACATTCGGGGATGACAATTAAATTACGAAGACATCTTGGAAGGAGTGGCCTCTGCGATTCTCATATTCTGTTCAAGCTCACTTAATAGCGGAAGACTGGTTACAGGTTTAATATCAATAATGACAGGCACAAATCCCTCAATACGACTCAACTGAGCCATATCCTGCTGCATCACCGGAAGCGGAACCCCCTTGCCGTCCCGACGAATCTGAAGGTCAAAATTAGAACCAGTTAAATCGATACCACCATTCTCCTTATCCGACCGAATAATATCATCGATATTCTTAAGAGCGGTCGTCGCTTCGCTGATAACTTTGGGCGAAAGAGCCTTAAGATTCAAATTATTGGATGTCACAATCTCTCTCAACAACCTTAATGCCAAATTAGATTTTCCATCGACATTCTTCGCCTTTAACTTCAAAGCTAAGTCTTCCAAGGTCCGCACCTGATCGATCTGTTCATCAACACTAGCGTCACCCGATTTCAACATATTAAAAACTTTCAAAGCCTTAGCGTCCTCTTCGTACTGTTTTGATATCGTTGCATTCTGCTTTAAAGATGCCACTTGTCCTAAAACCTTTTTCGCATAAACCCTGACTTTTTCATAAGAATTCTCTAGATAACCCTTTAATTCATTTTCCATAGTCTCTAATTCTAAATTAGCAGGGGCAATTGCTTGATTAAGAACATCCGGTGACAAATCCAAATTCTCTTGCCTAAAAGATGTTATTTTTGTTCTTAAATCGACGATCTCCTTCTTCAATGAGTCAATTTCATCCGTATACTCCTGAATAATTTTATGATCTTCATAGCGTACCCATGAATCGTTTTCTTTGGCGACTCCTTCCCTTGCCTCTGGATTCATCTTACCCATATCTAAATGTTGATGTTTATCCAAGATTTCTTGAATTCGTTCAAATTGTTTATTGCCAAGCTTGTAGACTTTAAGAGCCACCTTAAAATCTTCATTCAAATCTTTAAGAGGATGGACGGTGTATGTCTTGGTTTTCGTAATGTGCTTGTCTACCAATTGACCTAAATATCCTTTTTCTTCATCAACAATATTTCCCCTTTTAACCAACTCATTGATAATCTTCTGCGCGACCACAGGATCAAACTCTGAAAATGATTTGACCGTAATAGGTCCATGATAATAATCTGCCAACAACTTATCCCAAGCTCTTCTTAATTCAGAAACAGTCTTTACCTCTCTTTGAGGTGTTGAATTTAGAAACGTTTTTCTAGCCTCCGTATTAGCCAGTTGTAGCCTTCTTTCCTCTTCATGAATTTTTCTTTCATTCTCTAAATCCACTGGAGAAACAATCTGAACTGGGGCTTCTAGTGTTTTTGATGCCAACGGATTCTCCTCGACAAAGTTATCCTCACGTGATACTGGCGACTCTTTATCTTTAATAACGCGATTTAGAACATTATCTACCCAATCTCTAAAGGGTTTCATCATTACTGCAGAACTACCCAACCAAGCTAATGCAGCACTCATCGCCGTTACATTAACCCCTTTACCCTTGAGCATATGTTCAAAACTAAAAAATAAATGTTGCGAAATAAAACTCCAATGATCACTGATGTAGGTTAAAGTAGGAGCTGCGGATTGATACAGCACCACCCCTGCTATGGCCGCACTGATCACGCCTAGTAAACTCACCCTCGTAGGACCAAAGATTGGAACTTCT
>JADFYF010000128.1 GCA_015233165.1 Candidatus Omnitrophota bacterium | reverse complement strand
GGTGTGGCTCCTGGGTCTACAGAGTCCACCCATCGGCCATTGGTGTTCCAATCCAGACGATCCGGCAAAACAACCGCATCCGTGACAATCATTTGTAAACCAGCGCCCAGACCTGATTCTTGAAATTGATTGGATATGGTTAAATTTTTCTGCAATTTATTCCACAAGGAAAACTGCATCGGATCAATAACCGCCACCTGAAGAATCATGGCCGCCCCTAACATCCCTGTCGTCGCTATCAGCATCGGAAGATAGGCGGCAGTCAATCCCCATGTCCATACCACCACCGCAATGGCAATCGCAAACACAATAATCTGAAGAATCAAACCCCAGGACTTCTCTACATGCGTCACATTGCCGCCATTCCACGTTGTCCCATGATATGGCCATCGCACCAGCAGATTTTCCCACAACACTCTTTCCCCATAACTGGCGAAATTAGAAGCGATCTGGGAAGAGGCGCTTGTAGCCGACATCCAGGTGGTCATTTTCCAATTGGAAACCTTGCTCCAGTTGAGCTCAATGGCATAAAAAATAAAGCCCAAGGCAATCACAACGATTAGAATTAAAGATGCTTGTCCTTTGCGACTTTTTAACATTGTCTTCCTCGTCCCATTATTTCCTAAAACTTATGTGTATACGCGACTAGCCTAGCCTGTCTGTCATTATCTTCAATGTCTGACGTCTGATTGATAAAAATAGTGGAATTCTGCCGGTCATACGATTTCTGGGCATAATCCATTCCCACCCATTGAAAAACCTTAATCAAACCAAAAATCAACAAGGCGATCGTCACCATCGCAAATGTGAATTCAATTGTGGCCTGTGCTCTGTTATTATCTTGTCTTTTCATATTTATCATTCTGTCATTTCTAAATTATTTTTTACTTATGTCACCCCCGAATGTATTTGTCGGGGGTCCAGATTCAGCAACTTCTAGATCCCCGACTAAAGCATTCGGGGATGACCCTCCTTCTATAATCCCTTCGTGATATCCGTAAACCATTTGCGTTTATTAGCATCTCCCACGATCGTGCGCACATAAATAATCCGGGATGCCGGCTCATAACACGTCACCTTGATCTTATCCCCGCTAAAGCAATCGTCGTCCGGGGTTCCGTTTCCGCAGGCCTTCACAGGGTTTTCTGCATTATTCTGATCCGCTAAATAGGGTTGAGGCTTATTGGTATCTAACGAACAAAACCGCCCTGTATTATTGCTCCACTGCATGCCGCTTGAAATGATATCAATGTGATCCTTGGCACTTTCACTGGTGACCACCTTATTGCTATCTGAATTTTTAGATAAAAGTTTGCCTTCCTTGATTTCTAAATACGTGCCCGGTTTCACCTGGCTATAAATCCGCATTTGCGGCATAAGACCAGGTTTCGGGCCCACCGATGTTCGGCTGTCCCATCCTTGATCGATGTCCCCTAACTGAGAATCCTCGACGGCTACCCCGGTAAGCTTTCCAGAGGGGGACCGTGTCAAAAACTTTGTTCTGAAATTTGGATACGCCAAGGCCAGGCCCTGTGTTAACGAAATCAAATGCGGATTTCCATTAATGTAGTACGGACTTAAATCCCCCACCATGGCTGTCGCGTGAAGAAGATCTTCGACGGTGCTGACGGCATAAATCGTCTGCTCTCTGAGGCTTCCTGAGGCATCCACTAAAGGATAGTTAGGCGTCGTCGGATTTAAATGTAATCCGATATTAACATCTTTAAGCGTCGCTGGCACAGTGGCCTTAAAATGAGCGTCTGTCGCCGCAATCCCTCTCCACTGCCAGGCAATGGTATTATACATCGACGACGGCACATCATCCTTGGAGGCATCCACACCTCTTAAAACTCTGGCAGATAACTTGTTGTTTCTTAAAGAATCCCATTGCGCGTTTGTAGCGGAAGCACTGAATTCCGTGGTCCCATTAACCTTTAATCCATAAAAGGTATAATTCCCTTGATCATCTCTTTCCACCTTCTGTCGCTCACATCGGGTATCTTCTTCCAAATCTTTTGAAACGCATGAATCATTATCCCCATAAAGGATTCTAAGAACGTACGCTCCTGTTGTGAGTGGAAAATGCTGTCCATTGATATAGATATCCATAATGGGAAGATTGTCTCCCACCTCTCCAAATTCCCCCATGCCGTAGGCCACAAAGTCCACGGGATATTCCAGACGATTGCTCATCGTTCCTGAACCGCTGGCGACAAAGGGAGACCGGTCGATCGTATTGTATTTGTTCAAATCAGGGATGAGCCTGTCCTCGATAAAAAGTACGGTGGCTGAATTGCGTGAATTATTAGCACGATAAGGCAAAACTCCCTGAGAATTCTGATTACTGATTTGAAGAGCCATCTTCATGGCCCTTAATTGATGGTCCTGATTCGCCGAGGCGCTGATGTGTGAACGCAGAATAATCCCCAACAAGAAAATGACAACAGCTCCAAAGGCGGCAACCTCTACAACCGCCTGGCCTGCCCTCCGTGATGTATTGTGTATTCTAATATTCATCATTGTCCTGTTTAATGAGACTCAACGGCCGTATTATCCGTCTTATTTTCTATTGTGCTGCTTGTATCCGTTCTTATGGTTTCATACCCGTTTAAAAGAGGCTTAATATCGACAATTGAATTCGATACGCTTGTAATAGAAGAGTTCGTCAGGCGATTAGCTGTCCGAGGATCATATTGATCCCCCATATCATCGACGGACGACTTCCAGCGCCCCTGAACGCCGCGCTTGACATAATTCTGCATCACAAGAAAGACCGCCAAAATAATGACGATCAAGATGGAATATTCTAAAAGACTCTGTCCGCGTTTTAACATATCACTCCTTTACTTCTGCTCCGTAAATCCTTGATTCGTCACAGAACTGGTCGTGGTCTGTGAGGAATCCCCGGTAATGGTCGTCGTGACCCCGTTTGTTTCTTGGACGGCATGCTGCTGTGTCTGTGTGGTGTTGGATGCCGAATTCATCATATACCCTAAAGAAAAATCCTGCTCGGCTCCCGTCTGATTTCCCATCTGATCCGCGGTGACCTTAACCACACTTTGAATCCCGCGCTTAAAATCCGTCCCCATATAAATCAAGACCATGGTCACGATACCAATCAACAGCAGGTATTCTAAGACAGATTGAGCATGATTATCTTTTTTATTTTCTTTTTGCATATTGCAACCAGTCCCACTGTCATTCCAGAACTAATACTGATCATTCACCGATTGCATCGGCGATAATTGCTTGCTGTTAGAATCGCTTTGTGTCTGCGAATTTAGCTCTACAATAAAATTCCCGGGATTAGTTCCCTCGGTGGCTACAAGTCTTCTAGTGCTGACGCTATCCGCATTAATCGCTGAATTTACCTGTGTGTAATACGGCTCATACTGGCCCCTGACGCCACGTCCGACGATATTAGCCGCCTGCTGGCAGCTGGCATCGCAAGCAGTATTGACGGATGCGATCATGTATTGACGAGCATCCCTCATCCTCGCCTGTAAGGATCGCCTGACATAGGTCGTCATCCCCATCCCCACCGCAACCACGACAAGAATGATGATGGCATATTCGGCTAAGGACGCGGCTCCTCGTTTGTTTGTCATCATCCCGAGAACTCCCTAGTTCGTCGTCATGGACGTCGTAAGCTTTTGGGCTTCGGTTTCCATGCCGGACATCGTTGTTGTAATGGTATTGTTTAACTTCTTTTGAAACGGCGACTGATCGCCCTTTCCTACGGTTAAAACAATCACCACCGCGACAACCGCTGTCACCAACAAGACGTACTCGACTGTGCTTTGTCC
The DNA here is from genome assembly GCA_015233165.1 of Candidatus Omnitrophota bacterium. Taxonomy (GTDB): domain Bacteria; phylum Omnitrophota; class Gorgyraeia; order Zapsychrales; family Fredricksoniimonadaceae; genus JACQCF01. The sequence goes on along the minus strand of JADFYF010000128.1, from coordinate 228 downwards.
CTTGTTTTTCATAAATGATTTCCTTATTCTAGCCTTAACAACTTAAGAACAATGAATTAGTTGCTCCCCCAATTCTCTTTCTGCTCATTGACAATGGCCGATTTTTGAATGGAATTCGTTGACTCAGAGAGAGTATTTGTCACTGAAACGCCCTGCCCTTGAGGCCCTCCCATTGCTTGAGTTGTATGACTGCTTCTTTGCTCCGCCACAATCGAATTGGTATTCCCT
>JADFYF010000127.1 GCA_015233165.1 Candidatus Omnitrophota bacterium | reverse complement strand
TAGCGACGATAAAATCAAATCGCAGGGCGTTCTCAGGATGAATGATCATTCCCTTTAAATGAGCCGGTGTAAATTCAGGGCTGAGGTGGACCATGGTTCCTGGTTCAGACATCCAGGGCATAGGTGACGCACCTGTCGCCTGAGCATAAGCGGGCGCCTTAATAGAGGTCGATACAAAGGCGACTAAAATAACAATGGAAATAGTTTTTCGAATGGATTTAAACATTATCGAATTCCTGTGTTGGGTTTTAGGGGTCATCCTCATCTCCTCGTTGTCCACAATACTTAAGGAAAGTATGCCACATGAGAATGGATTGTCAAGGCGTAGGGAATATTTATGGAAAGCGTTATTTGATGGGTTTATCGACGATAGGCTAAATCATACCGATATCACCATTGCCAGTTCTTGATATTAACATCTAAAGCATCCTTCATCAGAAGACGATCCTCTTTCCGCTCATGCATCATTTTAAATGCTTCCGCCCATCCTTGACGAGGCTTCTTTTGGATTGATTTAAGAATACTTTTGGAATTATCTGTAGAAACAATCATGATTTTCATAAAAAACTATCCTAAATGTAATTATGCTTAAAAAGCAACCGGAACATCCTCCAACCCTAAACTCTCCCACTCAACCTTATACTTCGGATAGCTTGCGACTAAAGTTTTTGCCTTCACTTTTAATCCTGCAAGGTCAACCTTCGCCTTTTTTATCTTAACTTCAGCGATGAATAACTCCTTCTTCATATCATTCACTGCCACGACATCAATTTCGTTTTGATGATCCTTTTCCCAATAGGAGCCAATGCGGTTATAGCGACCGGACTCAGCCAGAAGGGATCGGTAGAATTGCTCAAGAACGCGTCCGGCATAGGTCGAATAATCGCGCCTGATCATATCCTTAATATAATCGAAGTTCCCCGTTTCAACTGCGGATCGGTTACGGTAAATAAACCTGAACCAGAAAGCTAGAAAATTATCCGAAATCTTATACTTCTGAGCCTTAGAATTCGGCTTGGCGTTTATCGGCTTGTACTTCTCAATAACAGCGTAATCCTTCTCCAGACGATCAAGATAACCACCCACATCGGACTCCAGAATAGACTGAATTTCAGAGCGCCCCGTCTTTCCGACTGAGATCAACTCAAGAATAGAAAAGTATGTTCCGTATTCCTTGCCGAACTCTTCAATCAAAAGGTTCCTTCCTTCGTTCAGAAGGGGTGAATTAGCGTCAACTGCAAAGTTTAGGATTTTCTCAAACGTGAACGCTTTGTTCTCCACCAACAAATCTATATATTTCGGACTCCCACCGGTAAATAGATAATAATCAAACAACACCTCAGGATCCTTTATCTTATAGTCGCGCAAAATACTAGCCATGGTTCTAATTGAAAATGGCTTGATCATAAGAATCCTATCCGCACGATTAAAAAGCGGTTCTTTAGAACCTTCAAAGATCTTGTGCATCAAAGAATAGACGGAGCCAACACAGATGACATTTAGCTTGGACTTGGATTTGTTCAGATCCCAAAGCTTCTGTATCTCGGAATAAACGGACGGGTTGATGTTATAGAACTCCTGGAACTCATCAATGATCACCGTGAAAGACTCTTGTCTGGCAATCTGAAGCAAAAACTGGAAAACCCCACTGAAGGAACGGATGTCACCAATAACAGGATTATCCGGGAACAAACGCTTAATCTCTGCAACATATTCTTCGCAAAGCAACGCTTCTGACTTCTTAGCTACAAAAAGGTACAGATGCTTCTTGTCCTTGGCAAACTCCAGGGACAAGAGCGTTTTTCCCACGCGCCTGCGGCCGGTCAGGACCGCCATGCGGGAGCGGACGTTCACTTGCCCCATCAACGTGTTCAGCGCTGCCAGTTCCTGCTGTCGGTCATAGAATCGCATAATTGTAACCTCCGTTACCGTAACCAAGGTTACTATATAAACAGGGGGGTGTCAAGGCGGGGCCGCTACTTTAACTCAAACGAATCCACCATGCCCTTAATGGTCGGAACAAGTTCGTTGTATTGGTTTCCTTGGGCGATGAAGGTGAAGATGTAGGCGAAGGAGCCTTTGATGGTCCAGACAAATCTTAATTTGAGATTGCTGGGTTTGGGAGCGGCCAGAACCAATAAATGGGCAGGCCTGTCTGCGAAGGTACAGCTCTTATCTTCTAAGACAATGACATTGGTTTTAAAAACAGCCTTCATCTGTTTCATAATAGCTTCTGAAAAACTCGCCAAGGTGGCAATTTTTCCGGGAACCTCCTGTACCGTAATATTCACGTTAGGCTGGAAGGTGTCTAAGGCTGTTTGCTTCGGGCGTCTTAACGTCACAGCGGTTCCTTGAAACTTCTCCATCTTCTCCCATTTGACAGGATATTTGAGAGTAAAGTTATATTGCTTGTCATGATAAGAACTAAACTGACTCAAATAAAACCAACCCCAAAGAGCTCCCCCCAATAACAGGACAGCTGCGCTACACCAAATAACAATGAGCATTGTTTTTTTAGATTCTTGTTCCATATGAGAAAACCCTCCTTAAAAAAATGTCTTACCCTGTGCTTTTAAATTCAAAAGATATTCGGATGGCTTAAAACGCCCATCCTTAAAACGAGCGTCCAATTCTAGCAAATCAGCGACCAGCTTATCAATCCCTAAAGAATCTGCATAACGCAAAAGTCCTCCTCGAAACGGGGGGAAACCTGTTCCCATAATCATCCCCACATCGACGGTGTCCGACGAATCCACCACCCCCTCCTGCAGAATACGAGAGGCTTCATTAATCATAATATACATCATACGGTTAATGGCTTCTTCATCCGAGACCGAATGCTGCCCCTTAACCAGGGCCTGCACAGCAGGATTCACCGTCCGTTGCTTACCATGAATATAAAATCCTTTGCCAGATTTCTTGCCCAAGAGCTTTAGCGCAAAGGACTCATCAAAGATAGCGCAGGGCTTAAAGCGATGTCCTAAACCAGCCTCGAGAATATGAAGAACCTTCACCCCCACATCCAGACCAACCTCGTCGGATAACGTAAAGGGCCCCATGGGCATTCCAAAGTCGGTCGCTACCTTATCGAGATGCGTAATCGTACTGCCTTCTTCTAGAATACGACCAGCCTCATTAATATAGGCGAGCAAGATACGGTTCACCAAAAACCCTGGCGCATCCTTGACGACGATGGGTGTCTTCCCTAAACGCTTGGCAAATTCCAAGGTTGTAACCAGCGTCTCCTTGGATGTTTTCTCGGTGGTGATGATTTCAATCAATGGCATGCGATGAACAGGATTAAAGAAGTGAAACCCTATCACCTTAGACGGATCCTTGACCGCAGAACCCATCTCGGCCACCGATAAGGAGGACGTATTCGAAGCCAGAATCGTTTTCGCAGAGACATTCTGACTCAACTCTGCAAAGACCTTCTTCTTCACATCCATATTCTCCACGACAGCCTCGATAACAATATCGGCATCCATAAATCCGCTGTAATCCAGACTTCCTGAAATCATTCCCATCTTAACAGCCATGTCGGAAGGTTTCAGCTTCTTGCGTTTGACACTTTGCATATACACATCCGCCGCTGCCTTGAGCCCCTTGGCAATAGCGTCGAGGTTGATATCCTTCAGACGTACCCACACGCCTCGGTTACTCAACAACTGAGCAATCCCTCCACCCATGATCCCGGCACCCAAAACCCCTGCCTTAGCGACGGGGACAGCAACAACTCCTTCTGTTTGGGGAACTGTCAGCTTCTTATACTTCTCTGCCAGATAGAAAACCTTGACGAGATTCTTAGACACAGGGGTAATGGCCAGCTCAGCAAAAGCAGTAGATTCCAAGTCCAACGCAGCCCGACGAGACTTAGACACATTCTTGGCAATCACGTCCAGGGCGCGAAGTGGTGAGGGATAAAACCCCTTGGTCGCCTTAAGAACCCCTTCCTTCGACTTCTTGAAAATGATACTGCGGCCAAAACCTGTATTCTCTAAAAGGGCACTAAGGCCTTTAGGCGTGACGACAGGATATTTTCT
>JADFYF010000126.1 GCA_015233165.1 Candidatus Omnitrophota bacterium | reverse complement strand
ATTGTTTTTCAACGAATCAATATGATCAAGTGTTTCACCCTCAAGGGTATCAATATGTCCGAAGTTTTTGCTTAAATCCATTTCCAACGACGATCTATCAGATTGAAGGGGTGACGCTGCAAAAGGAAGTCTTCCTTGTGTATGGACAGAATACCTTGGTCATTCAATATACCGTTTTAATAAACACTTCACAGGACAAGGATATCCGTCTGGAACTTCGTCCTTTAACAGCTTTTCGTAATTATCATCAGATTGTTCGTAAGAATACCTATCTGGATCCTTCGCTCAACGTAAGCGACACAAAGGTTTCCATAAGACCCTATACGTCTTTGCCGTCATTATTTTTTGCGCATAATGCCGTGGATGTCCAGGCTCAAGGGGTATGGTATGAGAACTTCTTTTATGTCAGAGAAGAAGAGCGAGGGCTTGAGGCTAAGGAGGATTTATTTAATCCTTGTGTCTTTATTTTTGATTTAAACAAGGGAGCGCAGGCGACCGTTGTTGTTTCTCTTCAGGAACAGGATATAGCCGTGGTCTCTGGTTTAAGAAATAATGAACTTAAAAGACGTAAGGATCTGGTTCAGTCCGTTTCTTCGGAGGATGTTTTTAAGCGACATCTGGTGATAGCCGCCGATCAATTTATTGTGAAACGGCAAGATCAACAGATTGTGATCACCGGTTATCCTTGGTTCGAAGATTGGGGTCGTGATACGATGATTGCCTTGCCTGGATTGACGCTAGCCACGGGGCGTTTTGAGGATGCCAAGAGTATTCTTCTGAGTTTTACCAAACAGGTGAATCAGGGGATGGTTCCTAATCGTTGTGTAACGGTGGGACAAAAACCAGAATATAATACCGTCGATGCTGCATTATGGTTTTTTGAAACCGTGCGTCTTTATGGCGAGTACACGGGGAAATGGAGTTTTATAAAAGAGCATTTCTATTTAGTTCTTGAAGATATTATCGACTGGTACCGAAAGGGGACTCGATATAACATTCATATGGATCAAGACGGTTTGATTGACTGTGGACAGGGTTTAACATGGATGGATGCAAGGTCGGCAGATGGGGAGGTCACTCCACGCCATGGGAAGCCGGTTGAAGTCCAGGCCCTTTGGTATAACGCTCTGTGTGTGATCAGTGAGTTAGCGAAGAGGTATGACGATTCTATCAGCGCTGAGCAGTATGCTCAAGTTGCGCAGATTGTGAAGAAGAATTTTAATCGGCTTTTTTGGAATGAAGACCAGGGGGGGCTTTATGATGTGATCCGTGGTAAGGATCGTGATGATACTATCCGCCCTAATCAACTCTTGGCGATGAGTCTTCGATATTCCATCTTAGATACAGATAAATTTCCAAAGGTTTTAAGTTTAGTCGAGAACGAACTTCTGACCCCTATGGGGTTAAGGACGCTATCGGCTAAGCATCCTCATTATAAAGGTGTTTATATCGGTAATCTTAAGGAACGTGAAGAAGCGTATCATCAGGGCACTGTTTGGCCATGGCTGATGGGACCGTTTATCTCTGCTCTCTTAAAGACAGAAGGAAGGAATACTCAGACGATGGAAAGGGTTAGAGGACTCTTGAAACCCTTTGAAGAACATTTAAGAACGGCAGGGCTGGGCCAGATTTCAGAAATCTGTGATGGCGATAGTCCTTATATCCCCAGAGGTTGCATTGCTCAGGCGTGGAGTGTGGCGGAATTGTTGCGGGTTTTGAGTGATCACAAATGAAAACCTATTATCAACGATTAACACATAAGATTACGTGGGCTTTTGTAGTGCTGGGACTTGTGATTGCCATGGCCGCGGGTGTTGGTCTGCATTATCTTGAGGGAATCCGTGTTTATCAGATGCAATTTGAGGACGAGTGGGAAGAATATCAGCGCATGGTTTCTGCGGAGGATGTTTTAAAAGAAATATCCTTGGATATCAGTGCATGGCAGGCGGGAATGCTTCCTGTGTCGGAGTTGAAATCCAAATCGTATGAATTGACACGGATACTTAATACCTGGACAAGGGATGAACAAGAAGAAGTCAGGAGGGTTTATACTTTAAATTATGAAAAACAAGAGGCTAGATATTTATATCCCGCTAGACAAGCTTTTTTTGTTTTAAGCAGGGCGATTAACAATTTACATCCAAAGCCGACGACGTTATCTAGCGCTGTGTTAATCGAATCTCTTAATCAATTGCAGCAGGCCAGTTATCCATTAAGGCAATTTTATTTTCAAAGCATTCAGGCATCTTTGGAAAAAGCTCAGAAGGCTCGTGATAGAATTCAAAGAGATAGTAGTTATTTCTTCTTGATTGTTGCTGTTCTTGTCTTGGGGATAAGTATCTATAGCATTAAGACCCTGTATGGCCAGGCCAGGCAGTTAATGGAACAGGAGAGGCAAATAGCCTCGGTAACGCTTGTTCAGCATCTGGCCCATGAGATCCGCAATCCTTTAGGGATTGTTAAAAGTGCTGCCAGCGTGATTGCCAAACGTTCGACTGGAGAAGTGGTGGGGCTGGCGGATGATATTGTTTCAGAGGTTGAGAGGGTGGATGGATTATTAACGGATTTATTGCATCTTCGTCGTGGAGATAGTCAGCCTAAGGAGGCAACAGATATCTCAGCCTTAGTCCTCAAAGTTGCGGATTTGTTTGCATCAAAGATTCGTGCGGCCGATTTGCGGCTGGATGTTTATAATCAGGCCCCTGGCGTTTTTTTACCTTGCCGTCCGGATTCTATCCGGCAGGTTTTAATGAATCTGTTGCTCAATGCCATTGAAGCCTCGAGTGAAAAGAATAGTATTGAGATGACGATGATGGTCTCAGGTTCAGAATATATGTTGCAGGTGCGGGATCATGGAACCGGGATGACTCCTGAACAGAAACAGAAAATCTTTGATTTAATGTATACCACAAAGCCGTATGGTTTTGGAATTGGATTAACAGTCGTCAAAAGGATCGTCGAAGATCATGGGGGAAGAATAGAAGTCAGTAATCCTCCTCCTGAAGGAACAGCATTTACTATCTATTTACCTATGAGGATATGATATGCCTGAAATGTTGATTGTTGATGATGAGCCTCGACTATTACGGGTATTGAGGTTAGGTCTTCCTGAGTATGGCTTTAATGTCTTAACAGCAGCCAACGGAGAAGAAGCTATCAAGATTTTGTTTGATAAACAGGTGGATGTCGTCGTGACGGATGTGCGAATGCCAGTGATGGGCGGGGTTGAATTTATTTATGAGATGGAACGCCTAGGAATTAAATTGCCGATTGTCGTCACAACAGCTCATGCGGATGTGGATACGGCTGTAAAAACTTTAAAGCATGGCGCCTGCGATTATATTCGCAAACCTTTTAGTGTCGAGGAACTGGTTCAGTCGGTCAAGAATGCGATGCAAAAAATGTCCGCACATAAAGAGACAGGGCCCATTGATTTTGATTTGCAGTCACAGGTCGATACCAAAGAAAAAGAAGCTATTCAAAAAGCCCTCCATGCCACCCAGGGGGTTAAGACAGAAGCGGCTCGCCTCTTAGGCATTTCCGAGAGAAATCTCTGGTATAAACTTAAGAAATATGGACTTTGACATCAACTCTGCAAGAGTTTGCGTGGTTGATAGCGTTAACTGCAGTTTTTTTCTGATAATTAAAAGTTTAAATAAGTATTTATCTATCTTCAGTTGAGAGTATCTTATTATAGTAACTCAATTATATTAGTTTTCGTTCGAATATATCGAAACCATTTATCACTAGGGGATGCCATTCATGATGACCTCATTTATTTTAAGATTTAAGTTTTTTATTTTAGTGTTAGTGGTTGGTGTTTTATTGGGTTCGCCCCTGACATTAGTCAGGGCTCAAAATGAACAGGCAGCTTCTTTAAAGTCTCAAGAGGACAATGCGGGTGCAGAGCTTCCGAAACCCATTATATTCACAGAACCCAAGGAACCTTTAGAGGATCGTCTCCTGCGTAAGATTACGTTGGATGTCCGTGATATGAATGTTGTGGATGTTATTAAATTTCTTGCTCAAAAGGGAGAATTCAACACTGTCATCAGTTCTGGAGTGGATGGTCGTAC
>JADFYF010000125.1 GCA_015233165.1 Candidatus Omnitrophota bacterium | reverse complement strand
CAAAACATCATGATATTCACACCATGCTGACCCAATGCAGGTCCGACTGGTGGCGCAGGATTAGCTTGACCTGCAGGAACATATAATTTAATTTGAGCGACGACTTCTTTTGCCATAATTTTTTCCTAATTTTTCATTCCAGAATATTTTATATTTTCTCTACCTGCCAATATTCCAATTCAACCAAGGTTGAACGACCAAATATTGACACGCTAACTTTTAATTTGCCACGATCCGGATAAACTTCCATCACAGAACCATTGAAATTCGCAAACGGCCCTTGCGCGATGCGAACCGCTTCGCCCACTTCAAACACAATCTTTGGGCTAGGCTTTGAACCGGTTTCTTCCGTGCGTTTGAGAATGTTATCGACTTCCGTATCAGTCAAGGGTTGAGGCTGTTCCTAAGGCCGAAGCTGAAGAACTCAAGAAGAAACTTGAAGCTGCTGGCGCTACAATTGAATTGAAGTAATTTAACGCTTACTTTTACATTAACCTGAACCAAGGGATGAGTATTATCATCCCTTGGTCTATGGTTTGATGTCCCGTCATGGCGGGACTCACCATAAATTGGCGGAAAATTGAAAATTATGGAAAAGCTAAAAATCAAAGATTTTAGTAAATTCCAAGACAATTTCGAATTACCAAAATTATTAGACATGCAGACGCTCCCTTATGAAGATTTTCTTCAGAGAGACGTGCAGGCCGATAAGCGCAAAGATCAGGGATTAGAAGAAGTCTTCCGTGAAGTTTTTCCATTGGAAAGCTACGATGCGCAAATTCGTCTAGAATATATCGGTTATACCATTGGTAAAGAGAAATATTCTCGGTTCGAGTGCCAACGACGTGGAATGACGTATTCCGCTCCTCTAAAAGTTAAGTTACGTTTAATTACGCCAGTAGATATTAAAGAGCAGGAAGTTTATTTCGGTGACTTCCCTCTCATGACGGATACAGGTACATTTATTGTTAATGGTGACGAGCGCGTTGTTGTATCTCAAATTCAGCGTCCACCAGGCGTTTCTTTTGAAGAAGAAACACATCCGACGGGTAAAAGTATTTACCATGGTCGTTTGATTCCTTCTCGTGGGGCTTGGTTTGAAATTAAGTATGATCTTAATGATGTTTTAATTGCATATGTTGATCGTCGTAGAAATTTTCCTGCGACACAGATTCTTCGTATCATGGGGTTGGCAACAACTGATGAAATGAAGGCGATGTTAGGGGATAAGTTCGACAAGTTAACGAACACCTTAGAAAAAGATCACACAACCAATAAAGAAGAAGCCCTCTTAGATTTCTACAGAAAAATGCGTCCGACGGAACCTGCAACGGTTGAAGTCGCTGAGACGTTGTTTTTCCGTTTATTTTTTGATCCAAAACGTTACGATCTAAGTAAGGTTGGTCGTCACATTGTTAACCGTAAATTAAACACGACCGTCTCTATGGATAATCGTGTCTTGGATATTGATACTGTTGTTTCTGTTATTAAGTATCTGATCGGTTTACGTGAAGGTGTTGGAGAATGTGATGATATCGACCATTTAGGAAATCGTCGTATCAAATCTGTTGGTGAATTGGTTCAAAATCAAGTGCGCATTGGTTTAGCTCGACTTGAACGTTCGATCAAGGAACGTTTAGTTGTCATGAGTTCCTTTGAGCATTTAACGGTTCATCATCTAATTAATTCTCGTTTATTTTCTAATCAGATTCAGGATTTCTTCTCCAGAAGTCAGTTGTCTCAGTTTATGGATCAGGTTAATCCTTTGTCAGAAATGACTCATAAACGTCGTATGTCAGCTCTTGGTCCTGGTGGTTTGTCTCGTGAACGCGCTGGTTTCGAAGTCCGTGACGTTCACCCAACTCACTATGGACGTGTTTGTCCTATTGAAACACCTGAAGGTCCGAACATTGGTCTTATTGCTTCTTTGACGACATGCGCTCGCGTCAATGAGCTTGGATTTATTGAAACTCCTTATCGTAAAGTTATTGATGGTAAGGTGTCTTTTAAGAAGTGGGAATTTTTAACCGCTGATATTGATCAAGATAAGCATATCGCCCAGGCCAACTCAACCATGGACGAACAGGGTAACTTAACAGAAGCCTTGGTTTCTTGTCGTTTTAAGGGTGATTTTCCTCTGGTCAAACCTCAGAGAGTTGAATATATGGACGTTTCACCTAAACAATTAGTTTCGGTGGCTGCGGCCTTAATTCCATTCCTTGAACATGACGACGCTAACCGTGCGTTGATGGGTTCAAACATGCAACGTCAGTCCGTGCCTTTAATGATACCTGAAGTTCCTTTTGTTGGAACGGGTATGGAAGGTAAGGTCGCCCGTGACTCAGGTGTTGTTGTTATTGCTAAGAGTACAGGAACAGTGACTAAGGTGGATGGTCGTGAAATTGTTGTTGGTAAGGATACATATACACTTAAGAACTTCCAACAACAAGAACTAATATCAACGCAGCACTTGTAAAAATAGCGATAGGCATACCCAAAAAGAACGAGGCTATTAAACCGCCTGTTGCCGCTATGGATAACACAGCAATTTCCATCATTTGGACCCGATGACCCTCAGGATCTAAAAAGCGTAAGGTATCTTCATGGATATGATCGAATACTAAATTAAGACTAACATCTTTGACCTTCCTGGCTTGACTCCAACGATGGATGATATTGCCGACAAACGGCACTGCAATCAACGGCAGCAACGCTAAAACCACAATCGCCCAAAAAGAAGCTGCATACGGATGCTGATTAGAAAGGGCATACACTTTATAATAAAATGAATCTTGGCTTTGAAAAAATTCATAAATCTTCTCTTTTTCTCTGACGCCTGCCGACTTAGAGAGAAGTACCGTTGTTAATATCTTAAGATCCTCTGCTGAAATGTCTTTACGATGTTCATACTTTGCAGACAAATATCGAACATAAAAATTATAGAAATCACTACGATCTTCCTTTGAAAGACTGTTACTAATCTTGCCAAACTTCTCATAAGTAAATACAAAGCCTGCCTTATTCATGGCTGTCATGATCTTATAAGCAGGATTGAAAGTCTCCATAATTTCATTCATAGTAATAAGATCATTTTTATTCTTAAAGATTATATTCGCACCTCTTGGTGGGAGACTAAATCTAGTCAAAGAAACGTCTTTATCTGTCTTTAAAATAACACGTATCAGAGCAGGCCATACTTTCTTAGAGGCGCTTAAATCTAAGAGCTTTCCTATTGAATAATCCAAGTTAACTGAATGTTTTAAATGTGCGGTCTCTTCAATTTTCTTTATTAAATCTGAAATCACTTTTTCTTCAGCTTGCTCAATATCTTTAAGAGTAACGGCTGGCCTATTTATTTTTTCTTCCAATTGGGGAGCAAAGGATACTTCTCCTAACTTTTCTTTATCTCTTTCAACTGGAGCTGTCACAGCAGGTGATGGTTGTGGAGGCTTTTCTTCCTGGGCAATAACTTTAGATGAAATGACCGATGCCCCGATTAATACCAAGCTGGCTAATGTTTTATAAACACCAGAAAGCATTGCTTCATCCGTTGTTATTTTCATAGCTTTGTCCATTTCAACTTTTCCAGCAACCCACCCCCCTGAAAAATACTTTCTAGGAATTCTCTCCTGCGTCGCAGGATCAACGTCCTCCTTGATGTAGTTGTAGACGCCTTTTTTGAAGGCCTTGAGGTAGCGTTGATAGATGGTTTTAACGTCCAATACCGTAGGGGCAGGTTCCAAACCTGCCCGTTGTTCTTGGGCGGGTTTGGAACCCGCCCCTACGTCTTCAAAACCAACCCCCGCCACCTTATTCTTATCCGCATACACCTGCGCTAAAATTGAATCCTTAATCTTCTTCTTATACCACGTCGCTAAAATAAGTGAATTGTAAACCTGTCGCAGCTGGGCGAAGTTTTTGCCTTCGTTGATTTCCTTGGTGAGTTCGGGGATGATGATTTCTCGGATGATATTGGAGCCTAAATTATTAATTCCCTCCCCCTTTGTGTTGGAGGCCTGCCTGCCGGCAGGCAGGGTTAGGGAGGGGGGATTTTGCGAATCGCCCCCTCCCCTAGCCCCTCCCACAAGACCCGCCAGAGGCGGGTCAAGGGGAGGGGAATCAGAATTATATTTCTCCAGCGATAGGTAATCTTCCTCCAACATCACCTTCAAACGAGCCTCGACCACATAAGCCGTTCCAGCC
>JADFYF010000124.1 GCA_015233165.1 Candidatus Omnitrophota bacterium | reverse complement strand
TTCGATCACCGGATGGACCAATACCATAGCCGGGACAACAAGCTTTCTTAATACGGTGTCGCTGACCCTAGGGGGCAATTGGAGAGTTTCAACGACCTTTACAGATCGAGTCATTGCCTCCGTCCCAAGTACCGTTTATCTATCTGGAACCATTGCAGGGACAACATGTGCTCGTACGATCACCTTAGGGGATCTCCACGGTGTGACCGTCAGCGATGATACCTTCGTCGGTGGAACAGCCACAGGCTTGATTACGCTAGGGGATGTCACCATAGAGAATGGTGGGGGATTAACAGTAGGGACGAGGATCGCTAATGACATCCATTTAGGCGCAGTGACAGGATTATCCGGCGGAATTCTGGATATCAATACAACGGGAACCGTTAACGTCACAGGAGCTGTTGGTACGGCGAATGATCCATTAGACGGAATAACTATTGAACAAAGCCTTGATACGACCTTTCATGCTCCGGTGACGGTTAGTTCTCTTAGAAGATACGAATGGAACCATTGCCTTTACGGATAATTTGAAGGTGACAGGAAATCTGGATACGAGTTATGGGGGATCTTATAATCTATCGATAACAGGTAGCTCAAACAGGTTTGATGGGGACTTTACCTTTTTTTACAATACAGGGGAACTGACTATTGGAGATGCCCCTGGGGATAAAACAACGTTTACAAAAGGGGTCTATACCTCTGGGCCTAGTATGACGAATATCGCCGGGACAATAGAAACAAATAGCCAGCCTCTTGATTTGGGAGATGTCACGTTAAAGGCGAATACCATTTTAAATACACATGCTCTAAATAGTGGAGGAGTCATTAATTTTTACGGGGCATTAACGGGTCAAGGTTATGATCTGACGTTAACAACAGGACATGTTTCTGGAGCGGATATATTGGCCTATTCACCTTTATCTGGACTTGGAACTCTGACGATTAATGATGTGGATATGGCCATTTTCTGGGAACCGGTCGTCAATACAAACACCGTATCAGTGATCAACGCACTATCATACGTGGATTTTTTGAATGAATTGACAACACAAACGTTAACGGTTTCTCCGGGGAATTATCGCTTTTATTTAGATGGACTAACGGGAGAGATTACTAATCCTGTGACTTTTTTAAATACGGCAAGGGTAGGTTTAGGGTATGAAAGTGGGGGAGGGACGCTGAAATTCGACGGAGGCTTCACAGCAACAGCTCCTTTAAGAGTGTCGCTCTTTGGAAGTATTTTAACGCCAGGTCAAGAGATTTCCATCGGGAATTCGTTAGGGATTATCGACATGGGAGCAGATACCGTCTTAGATACGACCTATAATAGTCCTGCAGGTGCGGCCATTCATTTATTAACGACGGTCGATGGAGCTTATGCTTTGACGCTGAATGCCGGAACAGGTGGGGATATCACGGCGGCAGGAGCTATCGGTGGGCTAACGCCGATAAGCGGTTTGACAATTAGCGATGCTCACAATGTCAGTCTACAGGCCGCCTCGACAACAGGTGCTGTCACACAGAATGCGGGATCTGGAACGACGACGTTAAATGGAGTTGTGACGTCAGGAGGAGATGTTGGTATTACAACTCAAGTGATCACCCTGTCTGGTCCAGGCAGCATCAATGCAGGAGCCAACAGTGTCACGCTGAATGCCCAGACAGGAGCCATCGTCGGTGGATCTGCTGCCACAGATATCACGGCAGCTAACCTGATCCTTAGTGCAGCAACAGGAGTAGGCTCTCTGGGCAATCCTTTGCTGACAATGATTAATAATCTGCAGGCGGATAATTCCACGTCTGGAGATATTGTCGTCAGTAATACAGGCGATCTCAATATTAATGGCAGCGGGATCCATAATCTTTATGGCTCTGTGAATTTAACAGGTTCTTCGAATATTACCTTAACTTCTGCGCTGACAGCCTTGGATGCGAATATCATTGCCCACGGATCTATCCTTGATGATGCCGATCACGGAGCGGTGGATTTGACCACGACCGCTGATGCCAGACTTGAAGCCACTACCGGAACGATTGGTACCCCAGCGCTGCCCTTGACATTCGATGTGGGAGGAACATTCAGCCTGTTGGCTGGTGGCGTGACGGATATGTTCTCCATCGTCTTTAATGGCCAGGTGGGCAATATTCAGTTTTTGAATTCTCCTCCGGGATTATTTCTTGTGAATGACAGAATTAGCGGGGGTAATCCCCAGCAATTAAGTCGTTTGTATCAGGGAATCTTTCTTTTGAATCAAGACGAGATCGATCCGCTGCACCAATCGTTCTTCTTAAGAGGTTTCAAGTTCTGGGATTTGAATAAGCTTTTTTATATTCCCAAGGATTTGATCCAGTGGGATTCTTATTTGGGAATATGAAGATTTTTAGACAAACAATCACACCGAGGATGGATTTATGAAGTCGTTAGATTCAGATTTTCTAAACCGCCAGGCTGTACCGATTGAAATGAGTGGGCTTCTGCAGAAACTCGGTGAGTTTAAAGGGAGGCAAGATTTATTTCAACATCAGACGCCACAAACCTTAAGAACGTTAAGAGACATAGCCATTATTGAGAGTACAGAATCTTCCAACAGGATTGAAGGGGTTACTGTTCCCCAGAAGCGTTTCAAGGAATTGATGGCTCATCCGGTTAGTCCCAAAGATCGTTCAGAAGCTGAGATTTTGGGTTATCGTTTAGTTTTATCGCGTATCCATACAAACCCGCATGATTTTGTTATCAATGAGGCAACTATTTGTGAATTTCATCAGCAGATTTATGCCAAAACGAATGTGAGTGGTGGTCAATGGAAAAAGAAAGATAATACCATTGAAGAGCGTCTTTCTGATGGTCGTTGGGTATCAAGATTCATTCCTGTTTCTGCGCGTGAAACGCCTTATTACATGAAAGAATTGTGTGCTCGTTTTAATCGATTTTGGGATAAAGGACAAGTTAGCCCTCTTATTCTTATTCCGGCCTTTGTTTTTGATTTTTTGTGTATTCATCCTTTCCTGGCCGGTAACGGCAGGGTGTCGAGGTTGCTGACAGTCCTTCTTTTGAATCAGGCGGGTTATAACGTTGGTAAGTTTATCAGTATTGAACGTCTTATTGAGGAATCGAAAGAAACTTATTACGAAACTCTTCAAAAATCGTCTCAAGGCTGGAGTGAGGGAAAACATAGCTTGAAACCGTGGTGGGAATATTCTTTGGGAATTTTGATAGGGTCCTATCAGGAATTTGAGAAACGTGTCGGTACGATATCTAGCGTGCGTGGAGCAAAAACTATTCTCGTGGAAGAAGCTATCAAGAGTTTGCCAGTAACTTTTAGTATCGCTGACCTTCAGCGCGTTTGTCCGACGGTGGGGCGGGATATGATTAGGGTTATTTTAAATCGTTTACGTAAAGAGGGTGTCTTGCTGTGTCAGGGAACAGGTCGTAGTGCTCTCTGGGAGAAACGTAGTAATAAACCCCATAAACGTGGTAATAAACGTGGTAATGACTAAATAAGAATAATAATGAAAAT
Organism: Candidatus Omnitrophota bacterium; assembly: GCA_015233165.1. GTDB lineage: Bacteria > Omnitrophota > Gorgyraeia > Zapsychrales > Fredricksoniimonadaceae > JACQCF01. Next base: position 746 of record JADFYF010000124.1, on the reverse strand, counting down.
CATTCAGAAAATAATATCGTTAACACTGTCGTCCTTATTGGTCTTAGGCCAACCATTCGCCTACGCCCTGCCGTCAGGGGAACAGGTTCAAAGTGGGAGCGCGTCTTTTGATCGTTCTGTGGCCAATAATCTTAACATTACTACTTCCGATAAGGTCATCGTCAATTACAACAGCTTCAATATTGCTCAGCCTGAGACGGTGCGGTTTATTCAGCCGAGTTCATCGTCGATTGCTTTAAATCGTGTGGTCGGAGGCGATCCTTCGTCGATTCTAGGAAGTCTGCAGTCCAATGGACAGGTGATGCTGATTAATCCTAACGGAATTATCTTTGGGCCTAATTCTTCGGTGGATACCGGAAGTTTTCTTGCCTCGACGTTAGATATTTCTAATAGTGATTTTCTCTCCGGAAAGTACAACTTCGCCCAGAAGGGTGGGTATGATCCGTCCTATATTATCAATCAGGGACATATCAATGCGTCGACGGTAAACGGTTACGTGTTGTTAGCGGCTCCCTTGGTTGTCAATGAAGGAACAGTGAATGCGACAACAGGTTCGGTTAATATCGCAGGGACAGATCAGGGGACGATGAGTTTTGATGGCAGGGGGCTGGTTAATTTTGCAATTCCTCAGGTGATGGGTCATAGGCCAGGAACGGTAACGGTGCCGACGAGTGCGGTGTCGGATATCGTTAAGCAGGTGGTCAATACGAAGGCGCTTGTCGAGGCTGGCGGTATCGTGGAAGAAA
>JADFYF010000123.1:461-4358 GCA_015233165.1 Candidatus Omnitrophota bacterium | reverse complement strand
TGGTATAATGGTCATCCTCATTTCAAAGATTATCAATTTGATTTTTCACACGAGGTAGCGGTCATAATGGGGCAGGGCAATGTGGCCATAGACATTGCTAGAATCCTTAGCTCTACTAAAGATGAATTAAGTAAAACAGATATTACAAAACAAGCATTGGATGCTTTAGAGACCAGTAAAATTAAAGAAGTGCATATTTATGGCCGTCGAGGGCCTATTCAGGCCGCATTTACCCCTCATGAGATTAAAGAAATAGGTGAGATGGCGGATTGTTATCCTGTCATTGATCCTAAAGATTTAGAACTTGATCAAGCAAGCCAAGACGAACTGCATGGAGTTGCTAATTCTTTTCGTAAGAAGAACTTTGAGATTTTACAATCATACACTTTTCAAAACTCCAATAATCGTAAACGCAAAATTGTTTTTCATTTTAAAAGAACTCCTGTTGAAATTATAGGTAAGGAAAGAATAGAAAAAGTCAGATTTGAAATTAATGAATTAATTGGGGCGGCAGGTCAGCAATCTATTAAGGGGACTGGCCAATTTGAAGAAATAAACTCTGGATTGTTCTTTACTAGCATTGGCTATTGTGGTGTTCCCATTGCAGGAGTGCCTTTTTCACATCAAAAGGGAATTATTCCTAATCGTTTGGGGCGTGTTTTAAACGGAGAGACGGCTATTAGTGGTTGGTATGTTTCTGGCTGGAGTGGGCATGGTGCAAGCGGTGTTATAGGAACTAATAAAATTCGCGCTGAAGAGACAGTCCGATCTTTGAGTGAAGATTTACAAGATTTGGTTCCTTGTGAAAATCCTAGTACGGAAGCGGTTATTAAACTGCTCAAGGATCGTAACGTAGAGTTAATTAATTTTATTGATTGGAAGAAAATCGATGCTTATGAAATCATGCTTGGTTTAAAAGCAGGCAAATCTCGTGAAAAAATTACCGAAATTCCTCAAATGTTATCCGTTGCCAAAGGGCAAAAAGGATAAAACCCCCTAAAAATAGTACTTGGCAATTTAAGGAAAATAGGGTATATTTACATCCTAATCTATTCCCAAGATATAGGGTCAAAGTACCCTATGGGAGCGTTAAGGAGGTATTATCCTATGATCGGTCCACATAACGAAGAATCGAATCAAAAAGGACAGCAAGAAGATGAAGCAACATTCGCTTGGGATGAAGCGAACGTCCTTATTTAGTTCCTAGGCCCGCCCCTGCTATCAGCAGGTTATCTTCGGCGTGGCCTACTGGTATCATATAAACATAATAAAAAACCCCGTTTTAAAAGCGGGGTTTTTTATTATTGAAGAAGCCTATGAGGGTGAATGGGAATCCGAGGAAGATTACCTAATTATTTTGTAAAGATTAAGAAATTTTTGGTTCTTTCGTACTAAGGGCGAAGGTTTTGCTGTAACAGGTTGAGGCTGGTGGGGAAATGTAAAAAACATCGATCGTCAGTGAAAACTGATAAAGTTTGTTTGCGAAGACGAACCTATCAGGAGACGATCGATGCGTGGATATAGTATCACGCAGGCCTTAGGCTTGCCAGAATACAAAATAACAGATATTAAAGATGATTTGGTTAGGTTGCTCATTTGCGTTGAGCCTTATAAACGCAAAGAGTTTGTCTGTAGCAAATGTGGTGAAGCGCATACTGGCAAGATTAATAGCCTAAAAGATGTTGCCGTCGATGATTTAAAGATTCTGGATAAACGGGTTAGGCTAATTGTTACAAAAAGACGGATGCGTTGCCCACAGGACGGCAAATTGCATGTAGAGCATGTTGATTGGGTCAAGCCGAGAGCCAGAGTAACAAACAGGCTGGCTCAAGATGTTTATCGGTTAACGTCAATCACAACGAATACTGAGGCTGGCTGGTATCTTGGCTTTGACGACGAGAAGATTTACAGGATCGATCTTGAAACATTAGAAGAATTGGCAGCGAAAGTTCTTAACCCAACTCCGACATGTAAAAACATGAGCGTGGATGAGGTTGCCTGGCGCAAATATTACCAATATTTGACCAATGTGATTAACGTGGATATACGCAAGGTTATCTGGAATGAGAAAGGCCGAACCGCAGAAGTCCTTGATAAATATTATGGGAATATTGGGAAAGATAATTCAGCGAAGATAGAATCGGTTGCCCTTGATGGTGCGATGACCTATATATCATCGACGGCAAAGAATGCGCCCAATGCTCTGATTGTTTATGACAAGTTCCATGTGGTGCAAAGGCTTAATACAACGGTAGATACCGTGCGCAAATTGGAATTACGTAAAGCCCGCAAAGAGGAACGATCAGATTTGATTGAAATGATGGACTGTAAGCAACGGTTTATTCTTTTAAAGAACAAAGGAAACTTGACGGGAAATCAAAAAGAACGCCTTGACCGGCTATGTTCACTCAACGACTCAATTTATAAAGCAATGCTTCTTAAGGAGAGTTTTTTGTTGATTTACACCAAGCAGGACGAAGCATCGGCGGAAGAATGCCTCAACGAATGGTTTGATCAGGCAGCAGCAAGCGGGATTCAGGCCTTTGTGATATTAGCCGAGAAGTTTAGGAATAAGTCTCGCTATATATTGAATTGGTTTAAAAAACGGATAAGCTCAGCGATCTCTGAAGGGATTAATAACAAGATCAAACGTTTAAAGCGAATGGCCTATGGCTACAGAAATGTCCGCTACTTTTTATTAAAAATTCACCAGCACTGTGGGCTTTTAAGTCCAAGATTTTCGCCCTAAACACGAAAGAACCAAATTTTTCTTCTGTCAGTAACTTCATGTTTTTCAAGTATTTACAAATACGGCTTTCCATCTTCCTAGTTTGACAATCACTCAATATGTGTTATCCTTACTCTATAATTTATGTGGCGTTAAAAATTATGTGGCGTTCAGCCTTGGGCTCCGAGGAGGAGAAAAAAGCAAACACCACATAATTTTATTGATTAAAACGCATAGAGAGCTTCTATTTACTGCTGGGAAGAATTAGAGTATTTTTTCTGTTGTTCTTTAGTAAGATCCATCCCAAATTTAAACCAATCTTTTACAATTTGTATGCTGTTAGAGGACTGTAGTAGTCCAAAAGTTATTTTTTTAATATATAATTTTTCTCCATCGTTATAAATTCCAACAAGAACATAGCCAGCCCCCTCTTTAGAGAAGGTCGTTTTATATAATAAATTTGTGCTTGGTAAATTACCTGTGGTTTCAGGAGTGCCTGTAGCTAAATCCATTGTAACCAGTGAATCAGAAGTTGAATCAACTTTCTTAAAATCTCCAGGAAGACCTATTTTGTCTTTCAAGTATTCGAAAGCAGCCGTTATAGCCTCTTTTTCGCGCTTGGTGTCTTGCGCAGTGTATTCTTTAGGCAAGATAAAATCATCAAATAGTTTATTAAAATCAGCATTTTGGATTTTTACCATTGCTTGATTTGCAAAGTCATCTAGTGATAATGTCTCCGCCTGGGCAATTGTCAGGCAACAAACAGCAAGAAGCGCCAACATAAGATTTTTTATTATCATGGTCTCTATACCTTTCGGTTATTTACCCAAAATAGACTGTATCTTTTCAAAATTTTCTTTACTTGAAAAAATAACAGGATTGCGCAATTCCGGACTATTATGAATTAATTTATAACCCATGAAAGTGGCTTCCACAGATAAAATATTGATTTTAGGGATAAAAATTTTAGCCCATCCCCATGAGATTCCGACACCAGATGGGAAAATATGCATTTTGAAAGCATACCCCCTAACATTGCACAAGCCTATGCTCCCCCAAGAATTAGACTGTTCAAAAATTGGTTGTTCCTGAGGGAAAGGTGCTCGTGCCATGGGGCCAAAGATACTGTACTTAAAAGGAAAAATCATAAAATTACAAATCATTACAAA
>JADFYF010000123.1:0-439 GCA_015233165.1 Candidatus Omnitrophota bacterium | reverse complement strand
TATCATGGGAATCATTGTCAGAAAGTGTCTTAAATTTGGCTGAAAATGATGGGCTGAAAAATCATGCAGCAAAACGATATTCCAAATCAAGATTGCGGCCACGCAATATATGCGATAATAAATATAACGATTGTTTGATTTATATTGCTCTGGAATCATTTCTCTCCCAAACCATATTGTTTTTACTTATTTCTTTGAAAGCAGGTCAGTCATATCCGAATTAGTGTGATAAGCGATCAAAACCCAAGAGCCTCCTTGTTTTTGCAAAACAAATTGATCAGTAGTAGTTCCCTTATCCCTAATTGTTTTATAGTAAATGATAAAATAAGGCTCCGTTGGAGTGTAGTTAATGTGTCTATATTGGATTTCTTTAATTTTCACTTTCCCAAGATGATCAGAAAATGAACTCATAAATCTTTTGAAATCTTCATAACTATCG
>JADFYF010000122.1 GCA_015233165.1 Candidatus Omnitrophota bacterium | reverse complement strand
TAAGAATCTCTCCAATCTCAGTGACAGAAGGAGTTAAAATGACCCTATTAACTTCTATCGTCTCATTGATGCGTCTTTTAGGAATAACAGCGACGGTATCTCCCTCCTTGATTCTTTCTAAAAACTTCGTAGGAACACCAAAAATACCAGCAACATTATTGTTGTTGAGTTCTTCCCCTAAATGAGCAATTTCACTTCCAAAATCAGAAATAACCCCCACCACCCTATAGCGACGAAGAATATTCTTAATCTTAGAGGCGACAATATTGCCGAAAACAACAATGACCGACACCTCATCTTCCCTGGTTAACGAAGGCTCGTCGCTAATAAATTCACGGTCAATCAAAACTAGAACCTTAGACACAAACTGTTCTAAATCCTGATGGACGCTGTGAGTCTTCTTAATGTTTTCAATCGCTTTCCAAATCGCAAAACCCACCTGATGTTTCTTCTCGGAAATATACTTAATGACCTTTTGGTAGATTTCATTCGCCACAGGCTCTTGCGAAATAGCGCATCCGCCTTTGGCTTTTTCCCAAGCCAGCTCCAGGCGGTCGATCTCGTCCTTCTTCATGGCTTCTAAAACAGCTGTGGGGGTATCTCGTCCGCCTAAAAAACGACGGTGCTTGAGAACCTCTATCATTTCTACGGCCTTAATAAAGGTATCCACCACAGCCCCAAAGGCTTTTTTATCAGACGCTGATAAGCTGGCCATATCGGCAGGGAGTATCTTCTGTAGCCGTTCAATCCTTTTATAAAGAACATACGGCGCAATAAATTTCACCGCTACCGTCTTACTTTCTAACTGGGTCCTGACTTCATAGGCCAATTGTTTAATCAGCTCTCTTTCCGCGTCTAATTCTCCGGATGTTCCTTGAACCTGTTCCAGCATCCAATCCTCAGCTGATTTTAAATCGGCTATTTCTTCGTCGATGTCCTCTGGATTGCTAATACGGTATCTGTTTTCATAAATCCCAAGCAACGCCTGATGATCCTTATCGGTGATTTCCTTCTGTTCCACCAAGGTTTTCATCCAGAAGAAAGAATTATATAAATGTTTTTTAAAGGGCTTACCGATGGCCGGAATGAAGACGTCATTTAACAAAGGACGCAAGGCGCTGTTTTCCTCTTTCTCCGCAATCATCTGCCACGTGGCGATTTCTGCTCTGGAACGCATCTTAGCGCGGGCATCGGTGGCTACCCCATAACAGCACCACACTTCAAAATGATTATGATTGGTCCGTACAATGACAGCTCGTCCCACACCCGGTGTTTCGGTGCGACTATGGCAAATCCCTAAGGTTGTATTCTCTGCCTTGGCCTCAGCCTCTGTAGCGACGGACGTTGGATCGATGGATAATCCCTTTAACCCTTTCTTAATGATTCCTTGGATGGCCGCATCAATGGTCCTATGTCTTGTGTCGGGTGTTTTCTGTAAAATACGATTGAGTCGATGAGAAAGGCCGAATACGGCGCCAGCTTCGTGGATGAGAGCTTCTTGAAGATCAGAAGGGTTGTTTAGAAGATCAGGATTAATGATGATCCATGAATCTTCATTAAAAGCATTGAGATCAATGCCTAACACAGACAAACGGATAAATAATTCTTGGGGGCCGGCGCGGATACGGTTTTGATCCTTAATGTTTCTAAAGTGTCGGGCAATGTCCTGATAACGTGGCTCTAAAACAGCGACGACCTTATCCGTTTCCTGATCCTCAATCGGCGGATAACTTGCCAACGGCAACGTCTTCACAATGCCCTTAAGGATCCTAAGCTTAACCTTGCTTAATGGCCGGCCATTCTTCGTTGATGTCTGATCTGTCGTCGGAACATCGCCAGCATGCCCTTGTGTCTCATGCTCAAAACTCTTAAATAATTCATGCTCATAAAGCCAGAACAGATTGCCATGATTATGCCTTTCGTCATTACTTAAGAATAATTCTCCAATGGCGTCATAGGTGACACCTCCCTCATTAAAAAATAAAGTAATATCTTCAAACAATCCTCTGACATAGGCCATATCTCCGACTAACGGTTTAACCCGTCTTTCTAAGGTATCCATCAGATAAGCCTCGGAAATTTTTTCATTCTTTTCTATCATTTTTCCAAAAACCCTGGATATTTCATCCATTTTTACAAGATGGCTACTCAACTTTTCTAAATCTCCCCTTCGCGCAAACACGGAACGATTCCTTTTCTCAATCTTTTGTATAAGATTCTTCAGAAGAAGGGTTAATTGTCCCAGCTGGGCAATATGCTGAAACAGTCTGATCCTCTCAAGAATACGCTCCTTATTCTCCTCGGAATACAAGCTCGTTCTGTGACCGATGGGAAGATAGATGGTAAAGGTGCTTCCGGAATCATCGTCTGGTCTTTCTAAAGACAACTCCACAGAGTCTTCTAAAACCAGCTGTCCCCCATAATCCAAAACTCTTTGACGGCCATTGGATAATCCAAACCCCGTCCCTGAAACCAATTTTTGAGTCTTCTCTAGTCTCTGGCCTTTTATAAAAAGCTTGGTATCTCGATCTGTCTGGCTAATGCCCACACCATTATCTTTAAAGCTGATTCTGGCATACCCCTTGGCTTTATTGGCCTCCAGAATCACCTTCCCCTTTGCGCCCTTGTCTCTCTTATATTTCAAAAGATTCTTCACAAACTCCGAGAAAACAAAGAAATTCAAACCGGGGTCTATCAAAGCCCTGCATTTCTCGACATTGCTTTCAAAACTAACGTCTACAACTTCAACCTGACTAACCCTGGCCTGATGAATCCCTAAATGGATCGATTTTCTGACAATGTGCACAAGATCCGCGTCGACTCTTTCCTTCTCAAGGCTTATCAGATTATGAGCAATCCCTGTAATCTCCTGATACAAAGGAAGAAGGGCATCTAAAGAACACACCGTTCTTAAAACAATCGCATCTTCCCTGCTGAGCTTATCTTCACCGATATAGGCTGTTTTCTGAGGACTTCCCACCTTTTCTTGTTGCTCTTTATTCAATTTTAAGAACTCCTGCGGCGTTAAATCGCTTCTCACCCAATGAGAAAACTTCAGGATATTATTCTTAAGCTCCTCAGGCAGCAACGCGAAGGTATAAAAATAACTCTTCTTTTCTCGACGATAGTCTAAAAGAGCCATTTCCAGTTCTTTAAACTTCCTTAAAAGCTGTTCTCTGTTTTCCTTGAGGATCTGACGAAAATCTTCCATCGCCTTAAAGAAGTCGTTCTTAAAAAGCTCATCAATCTTGGTAAATACCCCCATCTTTTGATAATAACGCATCGCCACATTAAAAGCCGCCTGAATATCTTTCTCTCGTGTTCCTAAATTACCAATGGCCTGAGGAAGGGTGTGACATCTCAATTGCAATTCCGCCAGGTCTTCCGCTGTCAGAATTTTATAAAAAATATCTAGTCCCGAGTGATGAGCAACTCCTGCACTGGCTAAGGACAGTTGATCCCTCTGCATCTTTGTCAGATAGGTCTCCTTCTTGGAGGCCTCTAGCACAGTATTCATTTTCATAACCATATCATCCAGGTTCTGCTTCAAGGCTTCTCGGGCTTTAGCGATCTCACGTCCTAATCTAGCCGCTTGTGCTCCCGATTTATTTTCCTCTCTTCCCATAGCGCTCGTCGTGAACCTAAAGGAATCCTCCCCTTCAAGGGCATGAAAAATTTCTCTTAACCTGTCCATAAGATCTTCCATGGTTGTTCGTTCTGTCTTAATATTCTCAAATTCCTCATTACGCGTCTTTAACACATGAAGCATCCGTACACGCTCCGCAGAAGCCTTAGCCAGCCATAATCCAGAATCAATGACGGCGCGTTGCATGGCGCTCAAAGGACCTATAATCGTCACTACAAACAAAGGATTATTATCCTTATCCGTCACATACGCGTAATACCCTGAGTTCCCCTCTTCTTTATAAGCCATCAAATCTTCTTCAAGGACGTTGCGTGCGTTGAGCATAACCTCTTTAAAGCGAGTCTTCTTCTGCAGATATTCATAAAACTTGATACGGTCATGGATAACACAGACCCCATTTTTATATTCAAAAACACCCTGCACCGACTTTTCTTCTCTCTTATTTAAGGCCCTTAACTCCAAAATTTGTTTTTCACCATTAAATGGCTTACCCATGACTTTCGATGGACGTTTGCCTTTCTGAACAACACACGTCCATGTGTATCTTCCGTCGGTCTTCTTGGGTTTTCCTTCCTCATCGGTATCAGGAAGATAAATATATAATTGATTGCACTGAGCGGCTTTAGATATTTGATTGATGGCCAATAGAATCCTCTTAATAGCCTTCTCTAAAGAGTTTCTAGGATCAATGGCCTTAATCAAGGCCAGACTTATTTTCTCGATGTTGTCTGGATTAATGTGTCTTTCGACTTCCTCATTGGTAAAGAATTCTCC
>JADFYF010000121.1:815-4425 GCA_015233165.1 Candidatus Omnitrophota bacterium | reverse complement strand
GGGTCGTTGCCATAGTTTTTGATGATGAGGCGCTAAATTTTGTTTACAGGCGTGAACATAATATTAATTGACGGAATGATACGGATTCTTGAAGTCAAAGTGCTTGGATGGCAGGTGGAATATGAAGACTGACAGCCTTAATATGCATGAAGAGTTATTTGTTTCGATATTGACTGCTCGTGACCTTGTCCCTTTAGATACTGAAAGGGTAGCTGAGGAGCGCCGATATTATGAAATGACACCTACTATCTCAGGAAAATGGTCGGCAATAAGTGATTTGGTAGGGTTGTATACTGACGCTGGATATTACGACGAGGCTATCTTGGTTTGTAAAGAAGTCCTGAAGAATCCATTACTTAAAGAATATTTTGCGGACCTATGGGTATGGGTAGGGAAGAACAGCGAGAACAAGGAAGATTTTGAAGCGGCGTTAAATGCGTACCTTGAGAGTATCAAGATTGGATCAGATAATCGATACTTGCAGTATTGGCAACACAACAACGCAGGGTTTTGCTTTTTGATGCAGAAGAATTTTGCAGAAGCTGAGAAGCATTGTCGAATAGCACTTGAGATTGACGAGCGCACCTGGGTTGAGGTGGAACGGCGTTACGGATCACCGCTCAATTGGAATGCGTTCAAGAACCTCGGCGCTGTTATGGAATATACTGGCCGATATCATGAAGCAGCTTCTTACTATACGGTAAGCATTAAGCTTAGTCGTGGTATCGAGCGGGCAGTGTTACATTTAAGGCGTCTTATGCAGCGTCACCCGGAGCTGATTAAATGGTGGAAGGAGCCGATCGAGGACCTTTTGACGTATTACCATGTGGTTGTATAGGGGGATTTAGCCAGGAGGTGCTTATGTTAACTTATTGCGGCGGTCAAATACTAAGCAACCATAGCGGAGGTGGGTATTCTAGGTGCAACTTTATCAAAAAGGTGTGTCCCAGATGTCGATGGCAATGTTGCGAGAACTCTCAGTGCCTTAACTACTATGGTGGTTGGGTATGTCAGTCCTGTTATGCGTCTTTGAGTCAGGATTCGTCTGCTGTGTATAAGTAGTACAGTTGTAGACGATCCGGGCCATTTGCTTTATCAAGAGTAATTATTAAGCGACAGTGGAATGAGTCGTTTTTAAGGTTAGAAAGGAATAAATTATGCGAAAGAAACCGGTAGCCCATGCGTCTAAGTCTTCACAAGCGGACGTTCGTGCTTACTTTCAGCAATATCAAAGCGCAACATTGTCGGCGAAGAAGTATATTGCGGAGAAACAGGGGAAAATAGCGTCTATTTTAGTGGGGTTTGGATATTTGATTGCTCGTGTTCAGATCGACCCTAATGAGACAGATAATACTTCATTCTTTATCGTAAACCTTCCAGAGGATAGGAATTTCTTCAAGAAGGTATCCCGCTTGGCACAAATATACGATTGGGATGATTTTGTACTTAAATCCCCTGGAGTGGATATGGAAGAATTACTTAGGAAGTTTGCTGCTAAAAAGAGACTGAAATATATCGGTAAATGATATTACGTCAGTTTAGGGTAAGCGGATGTATGGATTGTAGGCGGAAAAGGCTGGCACGTCGAAGAAAAGGAGCAAGCTTTGAAGGTAAGACATGGTTTTGTATCCAATAGTAGTTCAAGTAGTTTCTTGATCCCTGGTCTTTCCTATAAAGATGAGCATGATGTTCTTGACCTTGTAGGGTCTCCTGATTTCTCTGGGGATCAATTCCGCGGAAAATTTTCTGTTACAGGTTTAATAACAGCCCTTCGGAAAAGAGGAATCGATGTTTATGAGAGAACAAAGGTTAGCTTTATCAATGATCATGTGTTGACGGATAGAAATTTGTTTAAGAAATATCTCAAGGTGGCATCGACTAAGAAAGATCGGGAACGCATCAAGCAAATACATATCCTTAGTAAAAATGAACTAAAAAGGTTTAACAGGAGCTTGATTGAACGTGGCGATCCCCGGCAATGTCCTAAACATCAGGATGAATATCATCCGCTAGGCTATCATTGCACAATTCCTAGCACGTTGTTCCTTCAGGAAAATGTCGAAACAAAAGTTAAGTTGAGTATTCATTATGTATATGCTGTAAGGGCTCAATTCGCTAAACAGCAGAATCCGTTATCATTTAAGGAGGAAGAGGACAATAGAAAAAGATTCGGTAAAGTCGTTCTTCCGCCTTTAAGCCCTAATCAAGTTGCGGCTACAGCATATGAGTATTCTAAAGAATGCATAGAAAAGAAGAAGGATCGCTTTCTGGTTAGATTGTACGCTGAACTTTGGGATGTGGGTAAAGAGGGTGGGTGTAAGAGGAAACAATTAGATTTATTTCAAGCCATACCGCCATTTATCTATGAAAGCAAATACGAGAAACATGCGGTTGGTCAGCACGGAGGTATTCATGAGTATTTTCATGACCTTCTTTGGAGTGAAATCTGTGGCGATGAAGAGAAAATTTTAATGTCAAAGAAAGATTATAACCTTGCACTAACCCGTACGTGTGAGTTAATTCGTGACCTAAGAAACAAAAAAGTTTTATTTGCTCAGGATTTCGCTTTAATACGAAAAATAGATGCAGGTATTCCTAAGCGTATAAATCCATTTGTTGATTTTTCCTGGGCCTTCTTTGATTCGTTATTAGATTATTTGCATAAAAAGAAATTACTTAAGCGGTGTACCATTTGCAGAAAAGTTATCAGCTATGAATTTCAAACGGATGAATGCGGTTCGAAATGTATCAAGCGCAGGAAATATATACAGGATCAAGAGAAATACGGGTCTGTGCGTCTTGCTACCAAGAGAAAGAAAATGACAGTTGATCGATTGGAAAATAATAATGGACCTAAGAAAATCACTATCAAAGAAATCAACGCTCTTGTCGGGCTGGGATTAGAATAATTTTTGTAATTTAATTCTTTGCCTATCTTCTGTAGCAAGCCTCACCAAATATTGTGTCCGTCCCCCTGCGATGCTGTGAAGTTGTCGAATGCAGCCAAAAATATCCCTTAAAAAGTGTAACATTTTAGAAAACTAGAACACCGTCGAAAAAGTGCTGTTCTAGTTTTTGCTTTCTCATTACACCTTTAGTATTCTTGGATTGTAGATCGGATTTAAAGGCGTATTACGCATAGCATTTTTTAATACGAAAAGTCTGTGGACTCAGGAGCTGCTTATTGCTGAACATGATCTTAAGAATGATGAGGTTTTGTTCTGCGATCGGAGCGGTAGAGGGATAAAGGGGCGTTAATAGGGAAAGCACTAACCGCACGAAACATTGTAGCTGTGGTGAGGTTAGGCGAGGTCTTTCATAGAATCATAATAATTAACAATAGGAGGGACGAAATGAGTTCTGCAGATAAGGAAATTAAGAAGGGAATAATGGACTGTGAAAAAACGGCACAGAACCCGGATGAGGATGTGACGGAACGATTGAAATTAATGAGTGATGAGGAAGTTAGGGAGTATTTAGTAGAAGAGGAGGAAAAATCCAGGAGTGTAGTCACAAGTGCGGATGGGAGAAAGATTGTTTTCCGGTTCACAAGGGCAACGCCTGATCTGGTTGATTATTATAGAAATCTAGAATTCTCGGATTTGATGAA
>JADFYF010000121.1:0-744 GCA_015233165.1 Candidatus Omnitrophota bacterium | reverse complement strand
GAGAGGTTTATTCGTTTAGAAGTAAGTCTGAACAGGCGGCATTAGAGAAAATGATTGAGGGATTGGATCAAAAGGCGCAGGAATATGCCGCAGGAGAGTTGGATGAGGGAGCAGGGTGTAATGATCAAGGCGTTAGGTAAAGGTAAAAGTGGGCAGTAGAAACTGTGGGTTATGTAGGAATTAGCGGGAGGATGCATGCGTGCAAATGCTGTGAAGGTCTTCATGGATGTGACAATTCCTGATTTACAAGATAGGGAATGGATTGAGATACGGTTGTTGCCGTCTAATCCAGAAAGCCAATTTAAGACGAAGTCATATTTCTTCGCAAGTAAAGAGGAAGCGTTGAAATGGTTTGAAGGCTTTCAAAAGATTCAACCTACGAACTGTAGTGTGACTATGGGGGTAACACCAAGGAATAAGCATAAGGGGTCAAAGGATGCGGTTAGTCGGATACAGGTCCTATTCGCCGATCTTGATGCTAAGGATTTTCCTGGTGGCAAGCAAGAGATGCTGGAGCGCCTTAAGGTGTTTCCGATCCCTTGTACCGCTAGGGTGGATTCAGGAAATGGTTTCCACGTCTATTGGTCGTTAATAGAGCCGTTGGTCATAAATGGCGTAGAAACTATCAACTGCATTGAGGAATACCTAAAAGCCTTTGTAAAAGCACTAGGGTCAGATCCGTCCGTTGCTGAAATTGCCAGGGTCATGCGGATGCCGGGGACGATCAACTTTAAAGATCCCAAC
>JADFYF010000120.1 GCA_015233165.1 Candidatus Omnitrophota bacterium | reverse complement strand
AGAAAAGAATATCTTCAAAAGAGTTTCCGTTCCTCCCCAGTCTGTGCCGTGAGCAAATAAACCCAATTTAACTCCCCAATTCAAAACTGGGACTCTCAATCTTGTCTCATCATCATTTTTCTTATCTTCTTTGATGGATCGATATTTATCCAAAAATGCAATTTGTTTAAGCCAGGCTTTGTCTTCCTCATTTAACAAAAGTAAACTATATATTAACTCTTTACTTTGAAATAATTTTCGAATGCTTAAAAACATCTCATAACCCACCCTATTACGCCCTCTAATATAACTTGTAGCCTTATTAATAGGAAAAAACAAATCACTCCCAGCTATCACCTCATAATTCAAAGTAATTTCGTCTAAGATTGGATTTAAGAAATTGTTAGTTGTTTTATCACGTCCATTTCTATAAACAATATCAGCAATCTTCTTATATCTATCTTCAAAAACTGGAATCTCCCATGCAAGGCGACTGCTTTCATAAAACCAAACCCAGTCTTCCATTTTAATACCTGCAGATGAAAGAGCTTTTCTAATTTCATCAACCACCTGTAATTGTTCAGGAGACAATTGTTTTCTTTTCTCATTTTCATTGATCATAGCTGAATCAATAATATTGCTAGTCACAATAGACAAATTATGAGTAAGAAATAATTGAGTTGAATTAACAGTTGCAGTTACTGTCATAGCATCATCCATATTTAATGTTAATCCTCCTGAGAAGTATTTCCTTGGCATCGACTGTTGGGTAATAGAATTCGGTTCTTCTTTGATGTAGTTATAAACCCCTTTCTTGAAAGCTTGGAGGTAGCGTTGGTAGATGGTATTCACATCCAATATTGTAGGGGCAGGTTCTAAACCTGCCCGTTGTTCTTGGGCGGGTTTGGAACCCGCCCCTACGTCATCCAAACCAACACCAACCACCTTATTCTTATCCGCATAAACCTGCGACAAGATGCTGTCTTTGATTTTCTTTTTGTACCACGTCGCTAAAATGAGGCTGTTGTAGACCTGGCGGAGTTGGGCGAAATTTTTGTCTTCGTTGACTTCCTTGGTGAGTTCGGGGATGACGATTTCTCTTACAATCTGAGATCCTAGATAATTTATTTCCTCCCCCTTGTGGGGAGGGGAATCATGTTTTGTCATCGACAGGTAATCTTGCTCCAACATCACCTTCAACCGCGCCTCAACCACATACGCCGTCCCCGCCTTGGCGTTTTCATACACCACAGCCTTCTCAGGCACAATCCACACCTTGTTAAATGTATTCACCGGAATATTCGTCGTCCCAAATTTCTTAGACGCCTCTTCATAAATCCGCTTCCAGAATCTCTTTCCCACTTCGTCCTCAGGATAGATCAACGACGCTGTAATCTGTTTCAACATATAATCTTCCGCTAACAAGTCTCTGCCCATTTCAGTTTGGCCGAAGGAGTCAGGGACGATACGATCTTTCTCGTAAGGGCTCAGGTTGACCCATAGGTCTTTTTCGGGGATGGTTAGACTGGCGAGGAAATATTTGATTAATTTGGTGGATTCGGTTTTGAGGTAATCCTCCTTCGCCAAATTGCTTTCGCGTTTGGCTTCGGAGGACGTCCTGTCCCCTTGGTCCAGGACGAATTCAAACCGAAACGGATTATCAGCATGAACCTTGATCCCCTTAAGAATGGGTGGATTAAACTCTGGGCTCAGATGAACCATCACTCCGGGTTTAGGTAAGGAAATCTCCTGAGCTAAGACACGCATGGGAGCTATGGTGTTGAGTAGAAAGGCAACAAGAATGAAGGCAATCCATGGGGTTCTCATATCTATACATAAGTATTACACATGAAAACCGAAAAACAAGGCCTGGAAGATGTTCCAAGAAAACGTTTACTGGCCTAAACTACACCAACTGATAATTATTCGGTCGGGTCAAGACGGCTTGGACGACGGCGATGTTGCGCATGCCTAGGGCGGCTTCACAGTAAGACAGATAGTAATTCCATTTACGAATAAAGGCATCATCAAAACCTAACGACTCTACCTTTTGACGATTACGATTAAACTCCCCTCGCCAAAGTTTTAACGTCCTGGCATAGCTGGGAGAAATATCTTCATAATCAAAGACACACAAGATTCCACTTTGATGAATCGCCTGTTGAATGGATCGAAGCGATGGTAGAAGACTCCCGGGGAAAATATGCTTTTGAATAAAATCCACATTCTTCCTGAAACTTTCATAACGGTGATCCGGAGATAAAATCATCTGTAATCCGACTAGCCCGTCGGATTTTAGCAAATGGTGAATCTGCTTAAAATACACAGGCAGAAACTTATGACCCACCGCTTCAATCATCTCGATCGAGATAATCTTGTCATACAGCCCCGTCACATGACGATAATCCACAAACCTCAGATCAATCCTATCTAAAACTTTTTCTCTGGCAAACAGCTCCTTACAATGCTCAAACTGTTCCTTAGAAATCGTGATCGCTGTGATTGTACAGCCGTAATTCTTGACCGCATGCAGAGCAAACCCGCCCCAACCACAGCCCATTGCCAGCACATGATCTGTCGGCGTAAGTCTCAGCTTCTGCTACCAGATACCAAATCTGGCTCTCTGTCCCTCGGCCATGGTCTGCAAAGGGCTAGTAAAATACGCCGATGAATACGCCATGGAGGAGTCTAAAAAGGTCTTAAAGAAATCATTGCCTAAATCATAATGCGCGGAAATATTCTTACGACTGCCCAACAACGAGTTGTCCCGTAATTTATGCGCCCAGGTATTAAAGAGTCTAAACCAATTCACCGGCGCATTCTTTACATCATCGGCCATTAACGTCGGGTGATGCTCGACATTGAGGATCATCCACTCAATGACCTTGGTCAAATCCGGCGTCGTCCAATCGCCATCCACATACGCTTCACCGAAACCCACGTCTCCGTATAAGAAACATTTCTTAAAAAAATTATGCGATTTGATATGAATTTCTGCCGTAATCCCGTCGGGTTCAAGCCCATAAACGCGTCGGGTTCCCTCCGGCCAAAAAATCGTCAACTGACCAAGCTTCAAAGGTGAAAACACCTTATCAATGATTTTCTCAGAGAATGTTAAGTCTTGTTTAATTTCGCCCACGGTATACTCCTCTTTGTAAATCAGGATTTTCTTCTTTGAGATGATGCGGAAGCTTCTTAATAAAATGTAAAACAGCCGCATGCCAATGAATCAAAACAATGACCTTTAACGTCACGAATGGGAACTTAATCGTTTCCCACCAAAGACTGCCATTGGTAATATTCCGACGAACACCGACCATGGAAGAATAAAACAACTTCTCCCCCTTGTTCATCACATCAATACTGATATTTAATCTCTCCCCAGGAACCTGGATGCGAAAATCCATCACATGGTCCAAATCAAAAAAGGGAGACACATAGTAATACTTGGTTTGCTGATCTTCAAACGCCGCACTCGTCTTCTGATCTGCCCCTAAAAAGAAATATTTCAATTCTTTAAACGTATTGCCTATCTCCGGAACAACACACAACGGATTCCCTTGAGCATCAAAACAAAAATAAAAGGAGACGGGATTAAAAATATATCCAAACGTCCTTAAATTTGTCAACAGCATGACTTGAGCGACATCCGTGTTCATCCCCTGCTCTTTGACGTAAGCCAAAACACTCGCCTTAGCCGTAGCTCCATACGACGTGATATGATCATTATCATTAAAGCTATAAATCCCCGACGAGTTATACGACAAAAGCCCGCTCGTCTTCTTAAGCTCAGACAATTCATCTAGGTCCAGATAAAACATAAAGACCTTATGCTTAAACACATAGCGCTTAGGCTTTAGGCGATCGTGATAAAGATCAACTTCATAGAGACAGGAATTTATTCCCACAACATCTCTCCTGATAAAGCTCTGGCGGCTTGTAACCCGGACCACAACCCATCTTCGTGAAATCCATAACGGAAATACGCTCCTGCAAAGAACACACGACTGGCGCCATTGAGCTGATGCAATTCGTCTTGCGCTTTTTGAGAGGCAACATCATAGCTGGGATGCGCATAGGTGGCCTGCCATAGAATCTTTTTGGGATCGATCAATCCCGGATCATTGATCGAAATAAAATAGTTCTTCTTTTGAGAAACCCCCTGCAGATTATTCATCCAATAGATCGTCGATGTTTTGCCATCAGGCTCCACACGATAATTCCAGGACGACCATGTGCTCTTGAGTTTTGGCATCACTGTTTCATCCGTATGGAGGATTCCGCTATTAGGATGATAAGGAAATTTGGATAACAGGTTCTTTTCCAGGATGCTAGCATCACGAAGAATCTCAAGCGTTTCATCGGCGTGAGAAGCCATCAAAACATAGTCATACAAAGCTTTCTCTCCCTTATGATCCACGACTTCCACCTGCTCTTTGAGGCGTG
>JADFYF010000011.1 GCA_015233165.1 Candidatus Omnitrophota bacterium | reverse complement strand
GCTCATGAAAAGAACCAAAACCTTGATAAACGCTTACTGATGATTCCACCGGTTGACTTGGATCAGTTATTCTCTTGGCAGGTTAATCTTTGGAAGAAAAGGGGTAACTATCAGTTGACCGTTCCCTCTTCAAGAATTAATTCTTATTTCAGAAATGTTTTCCTAAAGCCTGTAGCTGTTTCTTATAATCCCATCTCTTGGGTTCCAATCCCTTAATGAACCACGAAGCCCCTTCTTTAATCCAGCGTTCACGATATTCTTTAAAACTAGCTTTATTATTCTCTCCATTAAAGCCAAACTCAAAACCACAGCAGGGACAGATTTCAAAGGAGGGTTCGTTCTTCTTACTAAAAGGTTCTTCTTGTAACTGATCAA
Organism: Candidatus Omnitrophota bacterium; assembly: GCA_015233165.1. GTDB lineage: Bacteria > Omnitrophota > Gorgyraeia > Zapsychrales > Fredricksoniimonadaceae > JACQCF01. The sequence goes on along the minus strand of JADFYF010000011.1, from coordinate 41,656 downwards.
ACCCACAGACCGGACACAGATAGGTTTTGCTCATTGTCTCTCCCAATAACCGGGTCTTGTTATAAAATACGTCCGAATTCGTCCTGTTCTTGTCATCACAGCAAACTCACGGGTACTTGGACGATAATGCTCGATATCCCCATTCTCTCTAACCTTCTCCAAGAGATCTGTTCCTACAGGAGCATCTAATAACTTTCGGGCATCTTCTAAGTACTCTTCTTCCGTGATCGCACCAAATTGATAGCCGTGCTTAGTGAAATGCATTTGTAGCTGTCCCGGAGCAAAATCCCTGGCCTTAACGCCATGAGTCAATGCCGCTGACCCTTGTGAAGAAACGGCTTCCGGCGCTTCCTGCTTCGAACAGGAAACAGCACACAGACTGATGCCGATTAAAAGAACTAAACCAAGAATACTTCTTCGTAAGAGTTGATTCATCATTTAACTTTCTTTTTAAATTGTTAGTTCATGTAATAACTTGTCATTCCCGCGAAGGCGGGAATCCAGAATATTAACCAACTCTGGATCCCCGATAAAAGCATTCGGGGATGACAAAGTTATACTATAACAAAAAAGCCGCTGGGTTTTAATCCCAACGGCTTTTTTTTCAAACGGTTTTAAATCTGACTACATAATCACATCCCCATCCTTGGAGGCCATATCTAAGAATGACTTGATACGGCGGGAACGTGTCGGGTGGCGCAACTTGCGAAGAGCCTTGGACTCGATCTGACGCACACGTTCACGGGTGACGTTAAACTCAGCCCCCACCTCTTCTAAGGTGCGACTTGTTCCATCCTGAATCCCGAAACGCAATTCTAAAATCTTGCGTTCACGTTCATCCAAGGTCTGCAGCACAGACGTAATTTCATCTTTGAGCATCGAATGCAACGTGGCATTCGCCGGTGAAATGGCTTTTTTGTCTTCGATGAAGTCCCCAAAATGCGTATCACCTTCATCACCGATGGGCGTTTGTAAAGAAATAGGCACCTGAGAAATCTTTAAGATTTCCTTCACCTTACCCACAGGCATGCGCATTTCCTTACCAATTTCCTGAGCGGAAGGTTCACGGCCATATTCCTGAACGAAGACACGAGAGATACGGATGATCTTGTTAATCGTCTCTGTCATGTGCACCGGGATACGAATCGTACGCGCCTGATCAGCAATGGATCGAGTGATCGCCTGACGAATCCACCATGTTGCGTAGGTCGAAAATTTATAACCACGTTTATATTCAAACTTTTCAACCGCGCGGATTAAACCCATGTTGCCTTCCTGAATCAAATCCAGGAATGACAACCCACGATTGATATATTTCTTAGCAATGGAAACCACCAAACGCAAATTCGCCTCAACAAGAAGCTTCTTGGCTTTATTAAAACGGGACTGACGGGTTTTAATTTCACGCAATTGAACTTTTACAGTGTCAACAGGTTCACCTAATTCTTTTAAAAGAGCCTCTTTTTGCTTATTAAATTCAGGAGCATTTAACGCATTCTTTTTAGACTTCAAAATACGATCAATACGTTCGATATTATCAATAATCTCATTAATCTTAACAACAATGTCTTCATTAACGGTCGACGTTAACTTAAACTCAGCAATAGATTTAGCAGAAATATCAGAACCCACGCGTGTATGGCGCACCTTTTCTAAAATCTTGGCCAAATCCTTCATCAAGCGATGACGGCGTTCCAACTCATCTTTAATAACATCTTCGGCGTTGATTTCATCTTTCAAAACAGCATTAATCATCGCAATGGCTTCTTTGCGGGCGAAGTAGGTCTTAAATAAACTTTCTGCAAACTTCATTTCCGCTTCTTCAATACGCTTAGCCAAAGAAATTTCTTCTTCGCGCGTTAACAGCGGAATCGAACCCATTTGTTTCAAATACATCTTCACGGGATCATCTAAAGGAATAAATTTATCCGAATAGACATCCTCTTCTTTATTCTCTTCGCGTACACGACGAACCTGCTGTTCGCGACTTTCATCATGTGACGATCCTTCGTCAGACGCAGGTGCACCCGGTCCAGCGGATGAATCTTCATCAGCGTCAACAACCTTGATTTCCTGACCGTCTAAGATGTCAAAAACCTGATCAATTTCTTCAGAAGAGTCCATTTGATCAGACAAGGTTTCATTAACCTCATCATAGGTTAAGAAACCCTTCTTCTTACCTAAGGACACTAACTTATCCAAATCGCCCTGAATATCTCTATCTTTGACTTGTTCTGCCATGTTAACCTCTATTTGGTAAACTACGGTTTTAAAATTTCTTGAAACCTGGCTCTCAACTCCTCGACCACCGAGGTATCTCCGCGGCGTTCAGCCTCTTTAAGCTTTTCCATTAATTCCTGCTTATGAATCTTAAGACGATCTTTGTGAATCCGCCCAATGCAGTCCTGGAAAAGACGAGGCGCCTCAGAAGTTCGAGAACCAGCATCATTTAATAATCTGCTAATAAAACTCTGTGCAACTTCAGAAGACAAAGATGCTAATAAATCCGATGTCTTCCACTCCAGATTCTCTTGAGTCATCTGCCAGATGGTTGCGACCAAATCCCGCGTGAATCCTTCGGTAAAATCAGTTAATTCGACAAGCTTTGCTGCTTCTTCTGCCCAGCGATGATCAATTAAGAAAAGTGCAATTAAAAGTTCCTCATGCGCTTTAGGCGTCTGATTTATCTTAACTGGTGCAGGCGAAATAACCTCTTTAACCGATGTTCTTGTTGGGACTGATGAAAATTTAATCTGCCCCTTCGCCTGTTTGATAATAATTTCTTCCGGCACGTTTAACCGTTGAGCCAGAAGACGCATCAATTCAAACTTACTCACCTCAGACTTAAAATGGCCGATCGTTGCTAACATCTCCTGGCAAATTTTATCTTTACCCTCGATGGTTTTGACATCGAACTGGGCAGAAAGCCAGCTGAATTTATAATCAAACAACGTCTGTGCCTGTTTTAAACGTCCTCGGAAAGCCTCCAGGCCCTGTTGCCGGATAAATGAATCCGGATCTTCGCCCTGGCTTAAGGTAGCCACCTTAACATTCATCCCTTCGTCCACAAGAAGGTCCAGCGACCGCACAATGGCGGACTGACCTGCGGGATCTGTATCAAAGAGCATTGTTACATTCGAAGTATAGCGGCGTATCAATTTAATTTGATCGACGGTCAATGCCGTACCTAGTGAGGCCGCTATGTTCTTCACTCCATGGATATAGGGCATAATCATATCCATATATCCTTCAACAACTAAAACAACATCTTCGTCTCCAACGGACGTCTTGGTCATATTAAGACCAAATAAGTGCCGGCCTTTGGTGTATACCGGTGTCTCGGGAGAGTTGATGTACTTAGCCCCCTCTGTGTCATTCATGGCGCGTGCGCCGAAAGCAACAGGACGGCTATTAATGTCAAAAATCGGAAAAATAATGCGGCCACGAAATCGATCGTAGTAGCCGCCTTTATCACGGGCTATCACTACACCCGCCTGATGCATCACTTCTGGTGATACACCTTTAGATCTTAAGACTCCGATAAGCGCATCCCATTCATCAGGAGCATAACCTATCTGAAACTGCTTCACTATCTCTAAATCAACACCGCGAGCTTTTAAATATTCACGAGCTTTTTGGGCTGTCGGTTCACGACTCGTCAAAAGCCTTTCGTGAAAGAACTGCAGCGCCCAATCGTTAATCTTGTAAATGTCATCCTTGATCTTCTTAGAGGGACTTGACGCATCCTCCTGATCATCCGGAATGACAATTCCCATCTGCTCCGCTAAAAACCGTACCGCTTGCGGAAACTCAAGTCGTTCCTGACGCATAATAAAAGAAACAACATTGCCACCGACGTTACAACCAAAGCAGTGAAAAATCTGTTTATCGGGATTAACGACAAACGACGGTGACTTTTCAGTATGAAACGGACAAAGAGCTTTAAAATTACTTCCATACTTCTTGAGGGTTACATAACGACCGATCACATCGATGATATCTGCTCGATCAATGACCCCTCGAATAATATCTTCTGAAATCAATCCCACAAAAAACTCCCTGCCTAAAATCCTTCAAACGCTAAAACCGCCCACGAGAAACGCTACTATGAATAACAACATTATTGGCTTCTTGATTAAATCTTTCTTCAGTAAATATTTTACCTATCAAATTATGAAATAAAAAACTATACGTCTTAGGAGCAACCTTCAATGCCAATTTCTGAGATACAGAGGTCATCGTCTGTCTCTCTAGCCATTCTACCCGAGACAGTAATGATCCAAACAGGATAAGACTAATTAACAATAAAGCCCTAATCACTGAAAATAAACCTGAACCCCATTGATTCACCCCTTCGTGAGCTGTTTCAAACCTAAAAATCAACAAAAAACCATCACGAAAATACTTAACGGCTACAACCACTAAAATCACCAGCAAGCCAAAGAACGTACATTCTAATATCTGAAACGACCAATTTATCTTTTTAGAAATAAATACGGCTAAAGGAGTGTAATAATGCAGCCCCACAAATACCGCACATAAAATCCCAAAAAGCTTGAAAAGCTCTGTAACAAAACCCGTTTTGACTCCGATAAAAACAATTCGGATGAGTAACGCCAACATGGCTACATCCATCCAATTAATCATCTGCAAAAAGTGTGTAAATGTCTTCATTTCTAGTGACTTAGCTCGAAGTATACCATGTGCCTAGGGGAGTGTCAAGGCAAGCACGTAGGGGTTAATAAGTTTTTTTATGCTTTTATCCCATTCATATATATAGGTTTATAGCATGTCGGCTTTGAAAAAGATAGCATTTTCTTTTTTAATGATTTCGAAACCTATACAGCAACAGCGTTTTCTACAGATTGAGGAATTCTAGCGGAGGGAGCTTGGTGCTGATACTCGTTAAACTTCACAGAAACTATACGGGAAATGCCTCTTTCCTGCATGGTGACCCCGTACATGGTATCAGCGACAGCCATGGTTTTCTTATTATGAGTAATGACAACAAACTGGGCAATTTTAGCAAATTCTTTTAAAAGATTGGCAAAGCGACCAACATTACTTTCGTCTAAAGCGGCATCAATTTCGTCCAGAACACAAAATGGGGAAGGATTAACCTTAAAAACACCAAAAATAAGCGCAATGGCGGTCATTGTCTTTTCCCCACCAGACAGAAGGCTGATATTTTGAAGCTTTTTACCCGGAGGACGAGCAACAATATCAATACCACTTTCTAAAGCATTATCAGGATCTAAAAGAATTAATTCGGCTTCCCCTCCGCCGAACAGCATGGAGAAATGAGTCTTAAATTCTTCATTGACCCTAGCAAAGGTATCTGTAAACATTTGACGGGTGGTACGATTAATCTTCTGAATGGTCTGCATCAGCTGTTCACGGGCCGTCAACAGATCGCTTTGTTGCTTGGTCAGATACTCAAACCGATTCTTCAATTCATCGAATTCTTCAATAGCAACCAAATTAACCGCCCCATAGGATTCGCAACGCTTTTTTAAACGCTCAATCTCAAGGGCCAACTCTTCAAAATTAACCTCTGGCTGAGGCTGTGCCGAAACATGCTCCAATGCAGCGGCACCCCCAACCTGTTGCGATGACATAGCGGATTCTTCCGTCGTCGCAACAGGTTCTTGAGGAGTCAAACCGCCCTGAGCCTGCCATAAATCCCAATCCACCTTATATGTCTGAAGTAATCGTTCTTTGAGCGTACGCTGATTAAACTGCAGCTCCTGCTGACGCATTTGCAAGTTATGCAAATCAGTTTTAGACTGAATAATATCATCTTCAATAGCTTTCGCATGGCTGCGAATACTTGTTAAACGTTGAGCAACTTCTGCTCTTTCTGCTAAACACTGATTTAATTCAACACTTAAAGCTTCTTTCTTTGTCCTTAAACCTTCAATCGCATTTTGCAAATGAATAATATCTTCGTTAATCCGACCCCTTTTAGAAGACACTTCTAACGCTTCACTATCAAATCGGCTAATATCCGATAAATCACGTTCTAAATTCTGAGTATGCAGATTCACATTGTCTTGGGCATTGCGCTGTTGGCTCTGTAAGGCATTTAATTTGGCTTCTGTCTGAACAATCGCCATATTCCAATCTTCACGCTCCTGATGCTTACGGGTAATATCCTGTTGTCTGTCGCTGATTTCTTCTTGAACAAGCCTAGCCTCAGCGTCAATACCCTGCAATTGCGACACTAGATCCGCCTCCTGCACCTTTAAATCAGCTAAGGCTGATTCCATCTGAGAAAATTCACTATTAATTAGATCCAGTTCTCCAATAATCTTCCCAGACTCTAATTCAATATCATTCTTTTGAGCCTCTAAAACAGACAATTTCTTTTCTTGCTGCTGAATATCTTTTAATGCGCCTTCAATAAGGGCCCTGTGTTCACTTAAGGTCTGAATAAGATTATCCCTTTGGGCATTCTCAATAGCCAACTGAGCCTCAACAGCAATAATTCTCTCATCCATATGGGCTAGATTTAACTCTACATATTTGGTCTCATAAATAATTTCAAAACCGCCTTCGACTTCCTGAATGCTTTTAATTTTACCAATAATACCCGTCTGATTTTCCGAAGGCCTGACAGGAGCAATGAAGCGACCCTCAACCACCGGGTCAGGATTTTCTTGATACTGACGCTGCATCTTATCAACAAATTCTTTTTGAGAAAGCAAAAAGACCTTGGACTTCTCCAACTCATCAATCCTCGACTCACAAAGACCTAATTGTTCTTTAAGGCCGTCTTCATTCTGACGCTCTTGACTCAAATTAACCCATTGACCTTCCAATTCATTTTTCACATTCACAATGGCTGAATTAATGGCTTCAAATTTCTGAAATATTTGGGATTTTTCTTGAGCAACCTTACTGTTTTCATGCTCAAGACGAGACTTGCGCGCATTTTGCTCCATGGCACGCTTCATATTATCGGTCAATTGATTCTTAACCCGCACTTGTTGAGCATTAAATGTAAAAATTCTTTCCTGGGAAGATTTAATGGAATGCGTTGCTTCTTCAATCGAAGTCAATAAAACACTTAAACTGCGGCGTTTTTCATCAACTTCCTGGGTCAACGTTTCCAATAACCGGGCGTATTGACCCAATTGATTATTGATCTCTTCAATTTTACCTTGGTGAACACCACAACGTTCAAGACAAGCCTTCTTTTCTGTATCTAGACGAGAAATCGTCTGATCAATATTCTGCAAACGCTCTTCATTAAAACCAATCTGACGGACATTAACCTCGATCTCATTATCCAAACGGATTTGCTGGGATTTGAATTCATTAATTCTCTGATCTAATTCCTCAAGAAGCCCTGTTTCATGTTCAATTTGCTGATTTAATTCTGCTAATTGACGTAAACCCTCTTCTTCCTTACTTTGAAAGTTCTCTAATGCGCTGGTAATGGCTTCAAATTCCTTGGTATAAATACCCATCTGATGGGTCGCTAGAATCAATTCAAAATTCTTTAACTGTTCAAAATCTTCCTTATAGCGCTGGGCTTTCTTGGCTTGACGTTCAATGGTGGCAATCTGACGTTTGACTTCAACAACAATATCATTTAAACGAACTAAATTATCTTCCGCTTCTTTGAGCTTACTTAAAGCCTCCTTCTTCTTGGCCTTATATTTGGTAATACCAGCAGCCTCATCGAAAATCTGACGACGATCATCGGGCTTAGCCGACACAACCAAATCCACCTTCCCCTGCTGAATCAAAGAATACGCTTCAGCACCAACCCCTGTTCCTAAGAACATCTCCACAATATCGCGCAGACGGCAGACCGTCTTATTAATTAAATATTCACTTTCTCCGGAACGAAATAAACGGCGAGTCACAACCACTTCTTCCTGATCAAAAGGAAGAACTTTGGATTCATTGGAGAAAATTAAGGAAACTTCCGCAAAACCTAAGGCAGGCTTCTTATCTGTCCCGTTAAAAATAACGTCTTCCATAGAAGAACCACGAAGCTCTTTAACGCTTTGCTCACCTAAAACCCAGCGAACAGAATCAAAGACGTTACTTTTTCCGCAACCATTAGGACCAACAATGGCTGAAATGCCTTGTTGAAAATCAAGAATCGTTTTTTCTGCGAAGGATTTGAATCCGAAGATTTCAAGACGTTTAAGATACATGCACAACCTTATATTTTAAGACAGCTTGTGGTCTTTAACCGACCATTTCCAGTAGGACACAAACTTCAATGATATCAATGTATTAAGTTTCTCCTCGAGTGTCAACGAGGAACTCAAAAATCTTAGATCACAAAAAAGCCCTGTACCAGAACGGTACAGGGCAATTCTTATAAGCTCTAACTTATATTTTAACTACGTTTTGAGCTTGTTCCCCCTTGGGTCCGGTGGTGATATCAAACTCTACAGCTTGACCTTCACTTAAAGACTTGTAACCTTCACCTTGAATTGCACTGTGATGAACGAAAACATCTTTACCTGACTCAGGAGTAATGAAGCCAAAACCTTTTTGGTCGCTAAACCACTTTACAGTTCCTTTTGCCATTACTTTACTACCTCCTTTTTCTAAACATTGAGTAAATAACGGCAAATTGCAAAGATAAAAAAACCGCCAGGCGATATCGTCCACCTTGCGGCTTTATGATTCTTTTCCCTTATCTACTCCTTACTACGAAAGAGAGTATGCACTATGTTCTTGTGTTTGTCAAATGATAAATTCCTACGATCGTAAATACCCTACTAACGGATCCCCTTATTGATTTTCTATAATGGAAGGAATAAGGACTTCGGGGTTGATATCAGCGTTATAATCAACGCCGGCCATGCCGAAACCGAAGAGTTTGAGGAAATCTTCGTTATAGCCTTTGACATCGGAAACCTGCCAAAGATTCATATCCGTGATGTTTTTCCAAACAGCAGCAACCTCTTCCTGAACATCCTGACGCATTTCTAACTCATCGATACGGATACGTCCCTGTCCATCTGTCGGCACCTCTGTCAGGGGACGATTGTTATACAAGCGGTCCGCAAACAAACGTTGGATTTGATGAATGCAATCTTCATGAATATTCTTGTGCTTCATAATCTTCATTAAAATAACAAAATACAAAGGAATAAAAGGAATGGCGGAAGAACTCTGGGTTACTAAAGCTTTATTAACAGAAACAAAGGCACGACCGCCCTGCTTCTTGATAAGAGCATCCAAACTATGCGCTGTTGCCTCTAAATGGTCCTTAGCAGCCCCAATGGTACCATTGCGATAGACGGGGGTCGTGACATCAGGGCCGATGTAGGAATAGGCTACAGTCACCGCCTGAGGGGCTAAGAGACCCTGATTAGTTAAAGCTTCAATCCACAGCTGCCAATCCTCCCCGCCCATGACCTTAATGGTGTCTTGAACCTCCTGATCGACGGCAGTTTCAAGTGTGACGCTGATCACTTCATTCTTTTCAAAATCAATACTTTTATTGGTGTAAGCAACCCCTTTGGGTTTTAGAACGCTTTTATAAAGCTGACCTGTTTTAGGATCCACTCGTCTAGGGGAAGCCAAAGAATAGATGACACAATCCACTTGTCCTAAATCATTCTTGATCGCCGCAGTAACCTTCTGTCGCATTTCATCAGAAAACGCATCACCATTAAAACTCTTCACGTATAACCCCTGGGCAAGAGCCGCCTTCTCAAAAGCAACTGTGTTATACCAGCCCGCCGTGGCTGTTCTTTTACCGTCAGACTCTTTTTCAAAGAAAACACCCATGGTCGCCGCCCCACAACCAAAAGCAGCAGTAATACGCGACGCTAATCCATATCCGGTAGAAGAACCGATCACTAAAACCTTCTTAGGACCACCGGCAATAGGCCCCTTGGACTTAATGTAATTGATTTGTTCGACAACATGAGCTTCGCATCCAATAGGATGGGCTGTTGTGCAGATGAAACCACGAATTTTAGGTTGTATGATCATAGATCCGACAATTTATCACAAGGATGTCTTCTTCGCAACAATAACTATACCAGATGTTGTCAGCACAAAACGCTGGCGATCCGATTCCAAATCAAAACCTATCTTCGAATGTGCAGGAATGGTCACTTCCTTATCAATGATGGCGTTCTGAATCTGGGCACCTTCACCAACAACAACCCCCTCCATCAGTACAGACCTTGCCACCCTGGCATGTTTTTTAATATAAACATTAGACGAAAGCACGGAGTGATCCACATGCCCGCCCTCGACCACACATCCACCGGAAATAATAGAATTAATAATAGAACCCTTTTCCTGTTCCACGGTCATCACACGAATAGGAGGATACTGATGGTGATACGTTCGAAGAGGCCACACCTTCTCATACAGACTAAATTTGGGTTCGCCGCCAAGCAGATCCATATTCGCCTGATAGTACGCATCGCGCGTTCCAATATCTTTCCAATAAGTAGAGTGATCATTTTCTAACGCAAAATCATAGGCAAAGACCTTCATCTTTTTCTGAACCATCTGAGGAATAATATTTTTTCCAAAATCATGTTCTGATTCTATCCTTGCCGCATCAATTTCTAATTCCTTAAACAGCATTTCGGCATTAAACAAATAAATTCCCATCGAACCAAAAATAGCATTAGGATCAGACGGGATTGTCTTAGGATTAGATGGTTTTTCTTGAAAACCAACAACCATCTTATTGCTATCCACCTCGACGACACCAAAATTAACCGCTTCAGACTTTGGCATCTGGATACAGGACACCGTCATATCAGCACCCTTGGACAGATGGTATTCAATCATCTTGCGGTAATCCATCTTATAAACATGGTCTCCCGCTAGAATCAGGATAAGCTTGGGATTATAGTCTCGAATCATCTGGAAGTTTTGATAGATCGCATCGGCTGTCCCTCGATACCAATCCGCTGAAACACGTTGCTGCGCTGGAATAACATCAATGAATTCCCCTAATTGATTGGAATAAATATTCCATCCCTCAAGGATATGACGCTGAAGAGAAAAAGATTTGTATTGCGTCAGAAGAAAAATCCGACGAAGACCGGAATTAACACAATTAGAGAGGGCAAAATCGATAATTCTATAAATCCCGCCAAAAGGGACGGCGGGTTTGGCGCGGTCACGGGTCAAGGGATCTAAACGTTCCCCCTTCCCACCGGCGAGAATAAAGGTTAAAACATCACGCATATTTAAGATTTCTTCTTTAATGGTTCACTGTCTTTCTTGGGCTTTTTATTTTTTTCAATAATATCATGAATTTTTTTAACATCAACCTTATCTTCTTTGTCTAAAACCTGCGCTTGTTTTAAGTTGTCCAATGCCTTGGCCTCTTGATTGGTCGACGCGTAAACCCAAGCTAACCCAAAATACCCTCGAGCGCTCTTGGGATCCACCTCTAATACTTTATTATACTGTTCCAGAGCACGCTTGAAATTCTTTAAGTGCACATAAGCCTCTGCTAATCCCAGACGGACGGAGGTATCATACGGCCTTAAAAGTGTTGCGATTCGAAAAGACTCAAACGCACGACGAACATCTCCCTTTTGCTCATACACTTCCGATAAAATTTTATAAGAATCAAAATCATCCGGAGAAACCTTAAGACCTTCCTGCGCCTCTTTTAACGCCATATCATAAAACCCTAAACTCTTTAATAAATACGCACGACTACTTAATGGTATCGGATCAATACGTTTGGTGGCTAATCTCTGTAAATCCAACGGCTTGACCTGCCATTTCTTTAAGTCAATCGAATAACGATCGATCCACTCCTTATTAGCCGGAATATTTTTCAAGAAAATCACCGCGTCATAATCAAAATAAACCATTTTCCAATCGGGAAGCTGATAAAACATTTTTAAGGTCTTTGACATCACTTGTTGATTGTTATTATTTAAAAATGCCCCCGTAAGATTGTACTTCGCGGCATCAGCCAAAAACACCGACCTGTCACCGTCTCGCCATATTTTCTGATAATGTTCAAAAAATTCTGCCCCATAAACTTCTGTTCGTCCGTCTAAATAGACCTTAATATTCGGATAACAGCGACCAATCAAATAAGCTCCTGAATTAAAATCATTAAAAAAATTTCCTTTGATCTTATTCTTAACCAAGAAATCGACGGCATGATACGGAAAGGATCTTTGAGAAACACCCCAAAATTCGCTCTTGCGTTCATAGGTATCAAAGTCAAAATACCCATTGACTGCAATCTTTGTACCGCTATCTAGAACCCAAAACATCAAAGCCAATTTTAAAATAATACTCGTCACATATTTAAATTTCTTGCTAGAAAAACTTACCGGAATCATCTCTACCCAATGAATCGACATCACATTGACCATGGTCACCAAATAAAAAGCTATGGCAAAAAAGACCATGTTACGGATAGCCACTAAAGAGAACACAAGAAAGATACCCCAAACAAAAAACGTACTCAGATCCATCTTACGTCTATTCAGGAATAACCCTACCGCCGAAAGAATAATCATTGCTTTATAGGAACCATATTGCTTCGTCCATATCGTTAACGCTGTGATCGGTTTTTGTAATTCAGTGATGTGTTGAAAAAAGACCTTTGATCCCCCCTGTCCCATACCTAACAAAACTCCGACAGGATACCAGGCCCCTTTAAAGGTCAATGGATTCACACAGCACGCTAACATAAGCAACGGAAGAAGTTTCTTTAAACGAAGATACTCGTCATCATTAAGACGGCCGACCGTATTCCACTCCCAAGGCAAAGGTACGCGGCGCTTAAGAAACTCTGACAGCAAAGCCACAGCGACCAATAACGGTCCTAAAAAAAAGAACCCATGCATATTCGCCCATAGGACTTGAAGAATAACAAGTACCCATAAAGACCAGCGCCTTTGAATAAACCATGACAAGATCCAGACAAAGGATACAAAAAACAAAAGAGAATAAATGTCTGGACGAATGGTGAAACGATTTTGATAAATGAAAAGAATTAAAAGTAGGAATAAAGCTGTTAAAAATTGCCTGTCTTTACTGTACCCCAAGAAAAGAAGAAGCAGGAAGGTTACAAAAACAACCGCAATCTGCATATTAATCAAACCGTCAAAGCCCCAGGCATGCCACACTTGATAAACAATGATCTGAAACAACCACTCATGATTAACCCAGGGTTTTCCGACGATAGAGCAGGATAAAATATCACGGGCAGGAACAACATGATTCTCACTGATGATCTGACCCATTCTTAAATGCAGCCATAGGTCTAAATCTTTGACTTCCAGGCTAGCCATAAAGGCGGTTAATCCAAAAACAACCCCTATCGCCAAAATACCAAAAATATAATTTAATCTATCCCAGAATCTTTCACTCATACGTGATAATCAAAGGCTGCTTGTATTAATTGTTGAGTATACTTCTGCTGCGGCTGATTAAAAATTTCATGCGTTGAACCCATTTCAATAATCTTTCCCTGATGCATAACGGCTATTCTATCACTAAAGTTTCTGACCACTCTCAAATTATGGGAAATAAAAATATAGGTCAATTGGAATTGACGTTTAATATCCACTAACAGATCCACAATCTGTTTCTGGACCAAGACATCCAACGAAGAGACCGCTTCATCTAGAATCAAAATCTTTGGGTTTGTTAAAAGGGCTCGGGCGATAGCAATACGCTGACGTTCTCCGCCGCTAAGCTCATGAGGAAAACGGTTAAGCATATCGGCGGATAGTCCAACAGCCAAAAGCATCTGCCCCATCTGCTTATGTTGCTCCTTAACAGAAAGTTTCTGCCTACAGAATGCTTCTTTTAAAATGGAACGCACCGTCCATAAAGGATCCAGGGAACTGTAAGGATCCTGAAAAACCATTTGAATAGATCGACGATCCCCCTCAAGCTTCCCCTTATCCGCCTTCAGCAACCCCATCATAAGTTTAGCCAGGGTGGACTTGCCAGAGCCGGATTCTCCGATGATGCACAAATTCTCGCCTTGATAAACAGTAAAACTCACCTGATCAACCGCACGAACAGTTCCAAAAGACTTAGAAAACCCAGACACCGAAAGAATCATTGAAACGCCTCCATCAATCTCTGCGTATATGTATGCTTAGGATGTTTCATAACAGCATTGACGCTTCCCTCTTCGACAACCTGGCCCTTGTCTAAAATCACCACATCATCCGCTAGATGAGAAACCATTCCTAAATCATGCGAAATCAACAAGATCGTCATGCCTTCGCGTTTAAACCGACGAAATAAATCCATAATTCGCGCCTGCAGGATGACATCCAGATTACTCGTAGGTTCATCGGCAATAATCAGCTTAGGATGAGCGACAACAGCCTGGGCAATCATCGCCCGCTGACGCTGTCCACCACTTAACTGATGCGGATAACGATGATAAACTTCCGCCGGATTAGGCAACTCCACCCGAGACAGAACATCTAGAATCTTATGCCATCTTTGATCCTTATGCAGCTTCGTATGAATCTCTAAGACCTCGTCGATCTGTTGACCAATCGTCATCAAAGGATTAAACGCCCCCAAAGGCTCCTGAAAGACCATCGCTATTGAGGACCCCCGCATCAAACGCATCTGCTCCTTATTTAATAAAGAAAGATTCTTGTGTTCAAAAAGAATTTGACCACGGGTTACTTCTAAGGCAGGAGGCAACAGCCCCAGGATGGCACTGGCAATGGTTGTCTTACCGCTGCCTGAGCCTCCCACTAAGGCAGTGATCCGTCCTTGAACCACCTTAAACGAAACATTGTGCAACAGCAGCTGTTGGTTAACCTGAATAGTTAGGTCATTAACTTCTAATAAAGGTTTCATAGGCCTCTTAAATCTTGTCATTCCCGATACAACGGATCAAACGCATCTCTCAACGCATCACCGACAACATTAAAACAAAGGACCGTTACAAAAATAAACAGGCCCGGCATCATAATCCACGGAGCAAATTGAATTTGAACAATACCCATAGCCTCCGAAAGCATATTGCCCCAACTAGGTGTTGGATCCTGAATGCCAAGCCCAAACAAACTCAAACCTGCTTCTAACAGAATATAGGATGGAATCGTCAACATAATAGCGACCAGGGAATAGGACAGGGTATGCGGCAGAATGTGTTTGAAAATAATCTTTATGTCCGAAACTCCCATGGCTTTAGCTGCCAGTACAAAATCACGCTGCCGCAAGGACAAACTCATTCCTCGAATAATACGAGCCAAGGATGCCCAACCGATAAAGGCCAAAATTAGAATTACCATAAGATAAATCTGGAAGGCATTGACGTTATCAGGAACGACTGAGCGCAAAGCTAACATCAAATAAAAAGCAGGAACAAGCATGAACATTTCACAAACCCGCATGAGGACGCCATCAACCCACCCGCCAAAATATCCTGCCACACCACCGACGATAAGACCCAGTGAAAAAGAAATCAGACTACCAATAAGACCAATCGATAAAGAAATCCTCGCTCCATGGAGAATTCTTGAAAACATATCCCTGCCTCTGGAATCTGCCCCCCAGATATATATCCTTCCTGGCTCCTTGACGCTAAACAAATGTCTATTGTTTAGAAAACTCAAAGAATATTTCTGAGTCTTATCCACGACGTAACTACGTTTGTGATTAATGTCAAAACTCAATGCCCTCCCATAGACAAAGGGCCAGGACAATCGACCTTGGTCGAAAAACTCAATCGCTGTTGCTGGACAATACGAATAATTTCGATCTTCATTAGCAGGGGGATACGGCGACAAGAAATCCGCAAGTAAGGCGCTAGCGTAAAGCGCTGCCAGCACATAGAAACAGATCATCGCCAGACGGTGTTTGGCGAAACTGGCGATGGCGATTGAGAATTGAGATTTATGTTTTTGCATACCGAATCCTGGGATCCAACCTTGCCAATGCGATATCCGCCAACAAGTTTCCAATTAATAATAAGGCACTGACCAATAATAGATTAGCCATAACGACGTAGACATCCTTAGACCTGACCGCGGTTAACATCAAGGATCCCAGCCCGGGCCAGGAACAGATAATCTCGATGAGCGCTGCTCCACTTAAAAGACCTGATAACTCATAACCCAATAAGGTCACCAAAGGATTAAAGGCATTCTTGAGTGCATGATGATAAATGATTCTGTTCTCAGGTAATCCCTTGGCCCTAGCGGCTGTGATATATTGCTGACGAAGGACAGAGAGCATATTGCCTCGCATGATCCTCTGCAAACTGGCAATCGAACCCAGAGACAGGACGATGGTTGGAATCACCAAATGCTTCGCTAAATCCAACCCCTTCCCCATCCACGACAGACCTTCATAGTCGGCGCTATGCATGCCTCCCAGTGGCAGAATTCCCCATTGAGAAACCATATATAAAAGAAGCATGGCCAGAAAGAAACTTGGTGTTGAAAACGCCGCAAAGGACAGCAAGGACAATAACTTGTCCCCGATACGATTATGATTCAATGCCGCCCAGATACCCAGAGGAATAGCCAGAATCCACGTCAAGACCAAGGATGCAAAAGACAGGATAAAGGTGTTGCCTAACCTGCCGCCAATCAGATGAGAAACAGGAACATTGTAATAAAAGGAATACCCAAACTCTCCTCGACAAGCATTCCACAGCCAATGACCATACTGCACCAGAAAAGGTTGATCCAGACCATAAAGCTTCTCGTAGCGGGTAATTGTCTCCTGAGATATCTGAGGGTTGAGTTTCAAGGCATCAAAGAAATTCCCCGGCGTGGCATGCATCAGCCAGAAGGTCAGAAAGCTGATACCGACGAGCAACAGAAGCACAATCACAAGCCTTTTGACAACGTAGAAAATCATTTCTTGTCCGCCTTGATATAAATTTCTTCTAAATTATGAAACGCCCCTGCATAGGCTGAGGGTTTAAGATTACCAAAACGGTTACGGACCGCGTAGATGTTGGCTCCTAAGACCGTGTAAATCATCGGCAGTTCACGGGCAGCAATGACCTGAAACTCATCGTAGAGAATCTTGCGTTTGTTTTCATCTAACTCCTCGACCCCTTGGGAATAGATCTCATCCAAACGCCTCTCCCACTCTGTTGCTGGAGATTTCTGTTTAGGATTCCACATATGCAACTGTCCCGATGAGGCCCAGACATTCTTACCGAAATGAGGCTCCACTCCTCCACTCAAACCAATTAGGATAGCATCCCAATCGTAGCTGGCCATCAGCTTACCAACCAAGGTGTTAAACTCCAGCGACTGAAAATTGACCTTCATCCCCAGCTTCTCTAAATCCGAACGAATCATATAGGCCATCTGAATGTTCTCGCTGTGCTGAGAGCTGGTGCTGGTACTAAGATTAAACTCAACTCTGTTTCCCTTGGCATCATAAAGAAGGCCCTGGCGATAAACAAAACCCCCTGCCTCCAACGTCGCCTTGGCCTTCTCTAAATCATACGCATAGTTCGACACCTGAGGATTGTAAAAGAATCCGCTCGACGGACTCATCGGTCCATCCTGCCCATAGCCCAATTCATTAAACAAAATCTGAATAATTCTCTTCTTATCCAAGGCATGGGCCACAGCCCGACGGAAATGGACATTCTCAAACCAGCTACGTTTGACAGGATTCATATAAGGCTTGTTTGTCTTAGCGTTAACACCTGGATTCTGATTAAACACAACAAAGCTGCTGCCAAAATCCGCCCCCGACTCATACAGGGTGAAATCTTTTTTAGTCTCCAATGGTTTGATTAAAGGGTAATCCTGTCCACGGACAGCAATATAATCCAACTCTTTGTCGATAAATTTAAGTAAGGAGGCATCCGGATCAGGAATAATTAAGAAGATCACCTTGTCTAAATAGGGTAGGGATTTCTTAGCCGCAGATTTCTTCCAATAATGTGGATTACGTTTAAAGACCAGCCGTTCGCCGGGTTGATATTCATCGAGATAAAAAGGGCCGGTACCGACAATGTCATGAGGCGGGGTGTCAATGCCCCAGGTGAAGGTAAATCGTCCTTCCTTGACGCTCTTCTCTAAACAATGCTTGGGTAAAATCGATTGGGACAAGCTTCTTAAGAAAGGCGCAAACTTCCTAGGCAAGGTAAATCTGACCGTGTAGTCATCAATCCTCTCAACCTTAAACTCCTTACCATCGACGGTAAAGATATCCTTAGACGACGTGGGAATCTTAGGGTTGTAAATCAAATCTCTAAAGGTAAAAACCACATCCTCCGCCGTCAGGGGCATTCCATCAAACCACAACACATCCCGACGAAGAGCAAAGGTCCACTGAAGACCGTCTGGCGAAACAGTCCAACTGGTCGCTAAATTGGGAATAACCTTTAAGGTAAATGGATCCTGACGGGTCAGCCCCTCAAAAAGAATTCCTGTCACCAGGGCACTGGATGTTTCACTGGCCATCAGGTCGTTGAACGTTTTGGGATCAGAAGAGGCGGATAAAACAAGCTGCCCGCCATAGGGATTGGAATCCGCGATGGCGGGCAGGGTAAAAAATAAAACAGCGAGTAGAACAAATAAGGTTTTCACCTAGTGTTTTATTGAGCTGTGTTGGTCGTTACTGTTGAAACAGCTTGCTTGACTGTTGGTACTTCTTTCTTAACGGTCTCTTTAACGGCTCCCTTGGTCGCTGGTTTAGCCATTTCCTTAACCGCATCCACCATGGGTTTAGGATCACTGACCTTCACTGTTGGTTCTTCAGGCATCGAAGCACTTTGAGCTGGCAGTTTTGCGTGTTCCATCAAGGACTTATGCCCTTTGGCTGAACTGATCGCCAAGGTTAAAGACGTCGTAAAAAAAATAACCGCCAGGATGGTTGAGCAACGAACCATAAACGTGTTGGCCTGTGTTCCAAACATGGATTCTGCTGAAGAAAAACTCTCTGCTAAACCACCGCCACGTCCAGCCTGCATCAAAATAGTGATGACCAGTAAAATTGCTGCCAGAATATGAACAAAATAAATAAACCCCATGTATTTCTCCTTAATTTATTACTTCTGAGCCGCCTTAACAATCGCTGCAAAGGATGGCGCTTTTAAACTAGCCCCACCAACCAAGGCTCCATCAATATCAGGCTTAGCTATTAAAATGGCAATATTCTCTGGTGTGACAGAACCGCCATATTGAATACGCACCGATTGAGACACTTCGGTATTAAATATTCTTGCTAACAATTGACGAATATACGCGTGGACTTCCTGCGCTTGTTCAGGCGTAGCAGTTTTCCCTGTACCAATAGCCCAAACAGGTTCATAGGCGATGACAATCTTACTCATTTCCTCTGCTGTTAAATTCACTAAAGATCCTTCACAATGATTCTTAATCACATCAAAGGTCTTATTTGACTCGCGTTCCGCCAAATTCTCACCGACACAAACAATCGGTGTCAGACCATGCGTTAACGCGGCACGGATACGTTTGCTGACCGTCTCATTGGTTTCCCCAAAAAACTGACGGCGTTCGCTGTGGCCGATGATGACATATTTGACACCTAAATGTTTTAACATTGGTGCTGAAACTTCACCTGTAAAAGCCCCACTATCTTGCCAGAATACATTTTGAGCCCCTAAATCAATGTTAGAACCTATCAGGCATTCATTTACATCATTAATAGCCGTAAATGGTGGGCAAACAACTATATCGACACCACTCACATCTACTACCTCACGCTTCAACTCTTCGACCAAGGTGATTGCTTCAGCGGATGTTTTATTTAATTTCCAATTTCCTGCAATGATGACTTTACGCATATATTCCTTTTCGATGCAAAATGTAAGAAACGGTCGCGACCGTTCCCTACAATAATTTATTAATTATTCAACGCCGCAATTCCAGGAAGCTCTTTGCCTTCTAGAAATTCTAAAGAGGCACCGCCACCGGTGGAAATGTGGGTCATTTTATCTTCTAAACCAAATTTAGCAACAGCTGCTGCTGAATCACCACCACCGATAATGACTGTCACGTCCTTTAAAGATGCTAAATAATCAGCAATAAATCGGGTCCCCTTAGCATACGCCTCACGTTCAAAAACACCTAAAGGCCCATTCCAAACAATGGTCTTGGCTTTAGATAGAATTTCCTTATAACGTTCACGGGTCTTGGGGCCGATATCCAAACTTTCCCAGCCATCAGGAATAGTATCCGAAATCTTACAATCGTCGCTGGTAAAAGACTGGGTGATCACAAAATCCGTAGTCAGCGCCAACTCAACACCTGCTTTTTTAGCTTGCTCGATTAAGTCCCGAGCCATATCCACCTTGTCTTTTTCGAGTTTAGAATTACCCACATTGATTCCCTGAGCTTTTAAGAACGTATAGGCCATCCCCCCACCGATGATAATACTATTGGCTTTAGGAATAAGATTTTTAATCAGTTCAATTTTGTCGGAAACCTTGGCTCCACCTAAAATAACGACCAGAGGACGTTTGGGATTGTTAATAGCACTCCCTAAATATTGAAGTTCTTTTTCAATCAGAAAACCAGCCACAGAAGGAAGATATTGGGTGATCCCCGCGGTTGATGCGTGGGCACGATGCGCTGTTCCAAAAGCATCATTGACATACACATCGGCTAAGGATGCTAATTCCTTGGCAAAAGCAGGATCATTCTTCTCTTCGGCCTTATGAAAACGTAAATTCTCTAATAAAACAACACGTTCGCTAGACTTGGCAATAGCTTCTTTAACGGGATCCCCGATACAATCACTTAAGAAAGCAACCTTCTCTTTAAGAAGTTGTTCCAAACGTACAGCGACGGGCTTTAAGCTAAATTCCGCTTCAAAACCTGTCCCCTTAGGACGTCCCAAGTGGCTCATTAAAATAACCTTGGAGGCCCCTTCTTTAAGTGCATATTGAATGGTTGGCAAAGCAGCAGTAATGCGACGATCATCTGTGATCACGGCATGTTCATCTAAAGGAACATTGAAATCCACACGAATAATGACTTTTTTACCCTTAACGCTAATATCTTTAATGGTTTTCTTATTCATATCTCCCTCGATATAATATAGGTAGAGAACGGTTTCGAGCGTTCCTTACGAAGTTTGAAAGGTCGTATTATACTGAATATGACTATTTTGTCAATTGACCAAAGAGTGAATCGGATAGTCCTTGCTTTTATATGCTTTTATAATATCATTTGTCTTATTTCTTAACGGGGGACCTACCTACACAACCTGATGACTTATTTCCTGCGACAATATTGGTTTACCTTTATTATTCCCTCCCTTGTTTCCTTGTATTCCTTTTTTCTTAATCTAGCTGCCGGGCCCTATTGGTTAAGCACCAATCTGGATCCTTCTTACGCTTATCTCTTAAGCGGTTTATATCTTGTCAAAGGCATTACCCCAGGACACACCGACCATCCAGGAACGCCTCTACAGCTTTTAATCTGTATTGTGATTGGACTGTTTAATATCGGTCGGACTGTTCCTGATATAGTCAACCGAGTATTGACCACTCCTGAATTCTATATGCATGCCGTTCATGCCGTTCTTATGCTGTTTAGCTTTCTGACATCGGTTGGGCTGGCTGTGTACGTTTATGAAAAGACTAAAGATAAAACAGCCGCCATCCTGACCCAAATTCCATCGTTAAGCTTCTTGATTCTGAAATCCTATACATCCTCAGATGCCATTCTTCCGGTTGTCGCCAATCTTGACCCTGAACCTCTTCTTATTAGTATTATCAATCTTTTTAATCTATGTTTTCTTAAATTGTACTTTGCCAAAGAACCTAAAGAAAAAACTATCGCGACATTAGGCCTGGGATTCATCTATGGTCTAGGTATTGCCACAAAGTTCAGTTGTCTGCCCCTTTTAATTATCCCCTTAATCCTGCTTCCCTGGAGGATGAAACCCCTTTTTCTAGCTATTTCTGCAGGATCTTTTATTTTCTGGACCTTACCTATTCTCGAGAGGTATCCCTTATTATGGAAATGGGCTTTCAACCTGACAACCCACACTGGACAATATGCCAATGGCAGTCAAGGGGTCATCGACCTAAATTCTTTTATTACAAACTGGAACACCATCTTTCTCGAACAGTGGCCCCTTGTCATCACTGCTGTTGCGGCCTTGTCTTTAGGTTTATGGGATCTTTTAAGAAGAAAACGCACCCAAGAATCTGTTTTTATGACGGTAACAGCGATGGGAATTATCCTTCAATTCGCCCTGGTTGCCAAACATCCTTCTCCCCATTATTTGGTTCCTGGGATTGGATTATTTGGCGTCTTATTTCTTTTTCTTTATGTTCATCTGCGCGCCTCTACTGGGGGAATGAAAAAAATCATTCACGGCTTCATCTTAATATTTATGCTTACCGCTATGACTCAGGCCTTCGTATACCGCGCCCAATTAGCCCATATGACCACAGACATCTTGAACTTTCATAACCGTGTCCACGAGAAATACAAAGGCTTTCTCTTTCTAGGGTATTATCGTTCCTCCGGTCAGGAAACAGCTCTTGCGATCAACGATGCCTGGAGAAAACCTAAAGGCGTCGAGGAGGAATTGTCTCGCCTTTATCCTCATTTTTATTATTTTGATATTTTTGGCTATGCCATTAAAGACTTCAAACAACAAGTCTGGTCGAACGACCTGATGAGCCAAACCCCTGGCATTCTCTTTGAAGGGTCTCCGTTTAATTTCAGTCATGGCCCCTACAGCGTTCATTTACTGGAACAAGGAAGTCATGAAAATGTTTATCTTTTAACGGAAACATCAGAAAAACAAGCGGACATGCTTTTTGAGGAGGCGGTGCAATCTTTCGAGGCTAAAGATTATTCAAAAGCGGTATCACTAGCCATGATGTCGAGGAGCCTAAACAAGAACTTCTCAACCAAGGTTGAAAATTTTCTTCGTGTTGTTATTCTATCTTCACGACATTAACCCAACCGACAGCAGCACCTGTTGATGTTTTAACCTTTATAATACTGATCATACCACTGAATCGTCTTCTTAAGGCCCTGCTCAAAACCAATCTTAGCTTTAAATCCAAACTCTCTTTGGGCTCTTTGGGTGTCCAAACAGCGACGAGGCTGTCCATCGGGTTTGGAGCTATCCCAGATCACTTCTCCCTTAAAACCTGTCAATCGAACAATCAAGGTGACCAAATCTTTAATCGAAATCTCAAAACCAGCCCCCAAGTTCACCGGCTCTGAACTATTGTATTTCTCGGCGGCTAACACAATGCCCCGGGCAGCATCATCGACATAGAGAAACTCCCGGGTTGCTTTTCCTGTGCCCCAGACGGTGATCGATTTCGCTTTAGACTTTTTAGCCTCCACACATTTACGAATTAGTGCTGGAATGACATGGGAACTCTCCAAATCAAAGTTGTCCCCGGGACCATAAAGATTCACAGGCAACAGATAGATCGAATTAAAACCATACTGCTGACGGTAGGCCTGAGACTGCACCAACATGGCTTTCTTGGCAACCCCATAAGGAGCATTGGTTTCTTCAGGGTATCCATTCCAAAGATCTTCTTCTTTAAAAGGAACAGGACAGAACTTCGGGTAGGCGCAGATGGTCCCGACGGCCACCAGCTTAGGAATTTCCAACTGACGGGCCTGCTCAATCAGCTCAACACCCATCATCAAGTTATCATAGAAATATTTCCCAGGATTCTTCTGATTGGCCCCAATACCTCCGACAACAGCAGCTAGATGAATCACCATATCAGGCTTAACTTCACGGTACAATTTTCGGATCGCCGCTGTTTTTCTTAAATCATAGTCCTTGGAGCGCGGAACAACGATCTGACAGCAGCCCTTATTCTTTAATTCTTCGACGACGACTCGACCTAAGAAACCCGCCCCACCTGTAACAACAATCTTCTTCTCGGACCAAAAACTCATTTCTTTCCTTTCAAACCATATATTTCTTTCTCGACAATTTCCATATCCGCCTCCACCATCATCTGCACCAACTGTTTGAAATTAACCTTCGGCTTCCATTTCAAAACTTTCCGGGCTTTAGAGCTGTCTCCTAAAAGCAGGTCCACCTCAGTAGGACGAAAATACCGTTTATCAATGACCACATACTTACGCCAATCCATCTTGGCATAACCAAAGGATTCTTCGAGGAACTCTTTAACCGAATACGTCTGACCGGTAGCAATCACATAGTCATCTGCCTTAGGCTGCTGCAGCATCAGCCACATCGCTTCCACATAGTCACCGGCAAAACCCCAGTCGCGCTTGGAGTCTAAATTTCCCAAATACAGCTTATTTTGAAGACCATGTTTAATTCGCGCTAAGGCCATCGTAATCTTACGCGTCACAAAGGTCTCTCCCCGACGAGGGGATTCATGATTAAACAAGATTCCGTTACAGGCAAACATATTGTAGGCTTCACGATAATTCACCGTCATCCAATAGGAGTACACCTTGGCGGCACCGTAGGGACTGCGAGGATAAAATGGGGTTGCTTCCGTCTGAGGCGTTTCAAGAACCTTTCCGTACATTTCAGAACTTGAAGCTTGATAAAATTTCGTTTTGACCCCTGTTTCCCGAATCGCTTCTAAAAGCCGCGTCGTTCCAAGTCCTGTGATTTCTGCCGTATATTCAGGAACCTCAAAAGACACCTTCACATGACTTTGAGCGCCAAGATTGTAAATTTCATCGGGCTGAATGGTGCGGATAATATTATTCAGAGAACTGGCATCATTCAGATCACCAAAAACCAAATTCAAACGACGATTCTTCTCATGAGGATCCTGATACAAATGATCAATACGCTGGGTATTAAAACTGCTGGATCGACGGATAATGCCATAGACGCTATATCCTTTTTTAATCAAGAACTCTGCCAGATACGATCCATCCTGCCCTGTCACCCCTGTAATCAAAGCTTTTTTAGATACACTGCTCATTTAATACGCTCCTCTGCCTTTAATGACGACCGGTAAAGTTTGAAACAATATATACAAATCTAAACTAAATGACCAATTATTTATATACCAAATATCCCAACGTAAGAAACGCTGAAAGGAAACGTCACTGCGTCCTCTGATCTGCCATAAACCTGTAATTCCTGGTCTAATATTCAAGCGTTTTAATTGCCTGAGATCTTCTTTCTCAATCTGTTCAATAGGAAGAGGCCTGGGACCGACCAAACTCATGTCGCCAAAAATAACGTTTAAAATTTGCGGCAATTCATCGAGACTGTATTTACGTAAAAATGCTCCCACCTTCGTTATTCGAGGATCTTTTCTGATTTTAAAAATAGGACCATCCACCTCATTCTTTACCTTTAGCTGTGCTAGTAATTCATCCGCATTAATCACCATACTGCGGAATTTTAACATATGAAATATTCGCCCCCCCTTACCGTAACGTTGGGATGTGTAAAATATGGGGCCTCGACTATCCATCTTAATCCATATCCCAAGAAACAAGAAAACAGGCATAAAACAAATAAAGCCAATCACCGATAAAACAAAATCAAAGACTCTCTTCGCCTGTTGCCTGTATGACACCTCAATATGGGTATATTCTAAGATAGGAACGACTCCAATATTAAAACGATTGGTGTCCTTAGACATCCACTCAAAGCCTTGAGGAACCACCCTGACAGCCACGTCTAATTCTTTGGACTGCTCTAATATACTGACTAGCATTTTGTCATCAGGATGAATCGTCACAAAAATAGTCTTAACAAAAGATCGACGGACAATATCTGAAAAATCCTCAACCCTCCCTAAGATATCCTTCGAATTCGCTTTCACATCCTTAAAATCATCCAGAAATCCAATCACCTTGATTCCTAATCCTGGACGATTCTTAATTTCTTTCTCTAAAAGTCGACCTATCTTCCCTGCACCAATAATAAGCGCATTAAAATTGTTGTATCCATTGGACACCAGGTAATCCACCAATATCTTCTTAGCGATACGCCATGAAGACAAAAATATAGTTTGTAAAATCACACTAATGATCAAAACACTGCGAGGAAAATCTTGCACCTTTAAAAGATAGGTAATAATAATCCCTACAAAGGTCGCACTAAGAACCGATTTAACAACCTCCCAAATCTCCATCGTCTCTAGCATCGTCCGTCGAGTTTGGTAAAGATTATGCGCCTGATTAAAAAACAAAACCACCAACAGCCATAACACAAAGATTAACCGATAAGGATTATGAGGACTTAAAAAGAATCCTTCAAAGCCAACAGGAAAAGGAATGGTTTGAGGTCTAAAGAAACAGGCTAAATAGAAGGCAAGAGTTACTGCGATCACATCCAGCAGTGTGTAAACCAATCGTATTAAACTCGTATGAACAAAATTGCGCTGTGTCATAGATTTCTCTTAATAAGATCCCTTAAAATATAAAATATAAACAGTGTATTTCCAATCAAATACCGTCGCCAGAGACGTTGGGGTTCACAGCCCAAGCGAAACACCCACTCTAAACCGCTTCGCTGCATCCATACAGGGGCTTGAGGTTTGCAGCCTGATAAAAAGTCAAAAGCCGCTCCAGCTCCGACAATCACAGGCACATCCAGTAAAGGCCTGTGCATACTCATCCAGAAATCCTGCTTGGGTGAACCCAATCCCACCCAAAGAACATCCGCCTTGGATTCATTGATCAGGCGTATCACCTCATCGCTTTCACGAACAGCCTGTGATTGGAAGGATGGTGAATAGACTCCAACGATGTTGATATCTAAATACTGTTCCTTTAAAGATTGCTGCAATTGTACCAAGGTCTTCTCTGTGCTGCCATAAAAAAAATGACGTAACCCTTTTTGCTGAAATTGTTTACAAACCAACCGCATCAAATCCGGGCCATAGGTCCGTTCAATGTCACGGCAACCTTTAGCACGAGCTAACCATACGACGGGCATACCATCCGGTGTGACCATGCCCGCCGCATTGACAACAGCAGCATACGCCGGATCTCGATTGGCGTCCACCAAGGTGGCAACAGGAGCAACGCAGACATAGGTCTGCTTCTTTTCCTTAATCCATTGGAAAATTTGCTGACTAGCAGAATCAAGATTGACTCTGCTAACCTTAACCCCTAGTAATAAAATCGTTTCTATCATATTTTGAGAAGGGGGTATTATATATCAAAAAGAATTGTATGCGGCAAGTTTTCCTTGATAACTCTGACAGGAAATTGAGCGTAGGCAACTTCATGACTAGGGCAATCAATATAACCTTTCTTAGAATCTCTTTGGTAGGCCCGACTCATTTCAACTAAACGTCGATCCTGCTCTCTTAGGACATCCCAAGAGGGGTGAAAGATATCTTTTCTATGCGCTCCTAACAATGAAACAACCTGCATCAAAAGCGCCACCATCAAGCCTATCAACAGGCTTCTAGAAGGTTTAGCCAATCGCACAGAAACCAAAAGAAAGACCATCAGTATTGGAATATAAAGGAATCTTGCCTGCTGAGTACTCAACCACCAGAGCATCCATAAAAAAATAACAACCCAGCTCCCCACGGATACTTTTCGTCCCATGAAATCTCTAACCAAATAAAATAAAAACGGTCCTATAAAAAGCAAATAACTCAAACCCATAGGATAATCAAAACTATTATTCACTCCTTTTTCTGGAACAGCCAATAGCCACCAATGCTTGATAAACGCGATAATTCCTCTTCCATGGCCGTAATTATCTTTAACCCCATGCATCCATATGAAACTAGCCTTTTGCAAAGACATCCAGGCTTGCGGATTAGATTGAATAGCCGCTTTATTCCCTAACATTCCTGGCTCTATGGGAAACAGCGGTGTCGCAGCATAATAAATAGATTTCATGATAAAAGGACCTGCTACGAACACACTCAATACAACAAACAAACATAATCCTTTTTGCCAATGTTGAATCTTAAATTCCTCAATCATTGGCCACTTAAAGTATCTAGCCATAACCAGCGCCATGCCTAATAACAATAGTACGAAGAGAACTTGTAGGGGTAATAACGGTTTAGACCAAAAAAAGAAAGTAAACTCAACGGCTCCCATCCCCCATTGCCCTTGACGAAAACTATCTAAAGATGCAAAAAATAAGTAAGCTACTACTAAATCTAACATCCCCGTACCCATTTGTATGCCTAATCCACGAGAGCCTAGGACTGCAAAAACAATCAAGATTAAATTCCCATAACGGATTGCTCCCCTCAGCGAGAATGCCAATCTTATCAAAACAGCGATCAATCCAAACATAACAATCAATTGTGGAATTTTGTTAGGAAATTCTGTAGCAAACCAAAACGGAGACAAAGAAAAATCAAGGGGAAGTAAAAATAAATCATCCGCAGCCCATGGAATATGAGCAAACGAACCTAAAATCAGATGTTGCCTCGGCAAGGCATAATGATACTGCATACAGTCGGTTTCTTGTGTTAAATGGATCGGCTGCATTCCCGCTAGAATAATGATGATCAGAATCACTCCAACTAAAATAAATCCGCTCAGCCAGAGAAACTTCTCAAATAATCCAAGAGACAACCCAAACGAACGCAGCTGACTCCAACCAGCTTTAAACACCCCCCATGATTGTCCTAAAATAGATACAAATACAAACAAAAATAAAACCCACGCCAAGGGAGAGGTTACTCCTTGCGGCGACTTTAAAAAATACAGTTCTATCCAGAATAATGGGTATCCGATAATAAAAAAACAGGTAGGCAAATGCGACAGGGGAATTATAGTTTTGCCCCATGAATGGCGAGACACCATGCGATGTATCCTATTGTGACTACGATAAAATAATAGTTCATTTAAAAGTCTTCTTCAGGGTGCATAGCCTTTTGATAAATATTCATCATGATCTCATAATGCCTTGTCTTGGAATATTTTTGTTCAAAAGCCGCTCGAGCCTGTTTTCCCATTCGCGAAGCTTCCTGTGGGTTCTGAATGAGAAAATCTAGTTTCTCTGATAATGATCCCATGTTGTGTGCTTCAAAAAGCAAACCCGTCTTTTGATCCTCGACGATTTCTTTTAAAGCACCCAGATTGCTGGCAACAACAGGAACCCCACAGGCGTACGCTTCAATAATGACTCTTGGAAAATTCTCATAACATAAAGAAGGAATGACGACACATAAGGAGTCCTTGATTAATTCCATAACTTCCGTCGATGATTTCTGCCCCAAATATTCGATGCCCTTAACGAATTGATCCTCAAACAGCGATACCATCGGTCCGCTTCCTACCACCTTAAGCGGCAACGCCTTTGATGACAGTCCCCAGGCCTTTAAAAGAACTTCTATCCCTTTATACTCTTGAAGTGCCCCCACATACAAAATATGCTTCCCCTTAAAAGAAACACCGCCAGGATCCTCTTCTAGAAAATTTCCATTCACTGTCATTCGTTTAGGATTCCATCCAGATTCCAGGAACTTCTGTCGACTAAAATTACTTAAAGCTATAAAACTTGAAATCTTGTCTAACAGGCCGCGCTTCTCATACGTTTCAATAACCCGTGTCATTAAAAAGCTGGCTCCAAAACCATGCCAACAACCATATTTAATCCCCGCTCCTCGTCCCTGACGGACGCAATCCTCACAAACATGTCCATTTCTAAAGAAAGTCCCCGCTGCACATAGAAAGCGATAATTATGAAGTGTTTGCACGACCGGAACACCCGCATCAAAACATGCTTCATAGGCGGCTGGTCCTAACAGAAAAAAAGCATTATGACAATGAGCGACATCCGGCTTCTTTTGATCAATAAGCTTGCGCAAATCCTTATAAACCCGTTTATAGAAATAAATATCCTGCAGATAGAACTTAAGTTGTTCTACAAGTGGCAAACCTTTAAGTTCATGATTGGATCGATGATATTGGAAAACATGGTGGCCATATGAGGATAATAACGATGCTTCTGAGGCGGCTACGGTATCTTCCCCACCAGGGAAAATATAATGATTATGGATCTGTAAGACATTCATACCTTAATGGTCTTCACAATCTTTTATAGTCTCCCATTGAAAATGTCTTTTCCAACCAAACATAAAAGATGATAAAAAGATACCTGCTGCCCATTTCCTTAATTTTAAATTTCGACACTCCCGCCTTACGGTTAGTCCAGGAGATAGGAACGACAACATAATGGAAACCTCGGACAATAGCTTTCAAAGGTATTTCAACAGTTAAGTTAAAGTGGTGAGATAACAATGGCTGTAAACCAACAATGACTTGTCGTCGGTAGGCTTTAAAGGCATTCGTTGTATCGTTATAGGAAAGGGAAAACAACATTTTAATAAACCAATTCCCCAATCGATTTAACACATACTTATGAATAGGGTAATCATAAACTTTAGAATGTTTTATAAAACGTGATCCAAAAACACACTCCGCTCCATTCTTCAATTCTTGATAATACTTAACAATATCCTCGGGAGAATCAGATAAATCCGCCATCACAATGGCAACCGCCTCTCCACGAAATTCTTTTAAACCCTTTCGAACTGCAAATCCAAAACCATGGGGAGGGGTATTGTTAATATACCGTATCGTCTTGTACTTAACACAAAGTCCCTTCAAAACGTCTTCCGTTTGATCACTGCTATTATCGTTAACAATCAAAATCTCATAATCATCCATTCCCTTAGATCCAAAGGTATTCATGATCGCTTCACACGTTGAAGAGATGCCAGCTTCTTCATTATGCGCAGGTATTAATATCGTAAGAAAAATATTATTGGTCTTTTCCATCTAATAATCCTGTCTTCCAACCTCTGTAAGCCAACGCTTGCAGTTGTAATCATAAATCTCTCGAAGAATATCTTCAATATTCTTAGTTAAACGCCACTGAGGATAATGGCTAGCAAACTTAGATACATCGCTAATCCACCATATATGATCCCCCGTGCGATTCGATGGGACATAGGAAGTTTTCATTGTCTTTAAGCTAATCTTTTCACAGAAGGCGATCGCTTCAAGCAAGGAGCAATTACTGAACCTGCTGCCACCAATATTATAGGCTTCCCCTGGACGAGGATTGAGATAAAAATGATAAAAGGCATTTGTTA
This sequence comes from Candidatus Omnitrophota bacterium, assembly GCA_015233165.1. GTDB lineage: Bacteria > Omnitrophota > Gorgyraeia > Zapsychrales > Fredricksoniimonadaceae > JACQCF01. Next base: position 10,668 of record JADFYF010000011.1, on the reverse strand, counting down.
AATCGAAGGAATGAATATTATCCCTGACCTGCTTCCCATTATACCCAAAGATACGATATTCTCGTCCCGTCAACGCACATTTCATTAAATAGGCTAAGAAACCATGCAATTCAGCGCCCGAATGTCTAGGGCCGGTTAAACATCCCCCACGAAAAACACCTGTTTTCATCCCAAAATAACGGCCATACTCCTGAACTAAAACATCAGCCGCTAGCTTAGAAGCTCCAAAAATGGAATGAGTGCAATGGTCCAGGGACATGTATTCATCAATCCCTTGAGCATGATAAGGATGCTTGTCGTCTATTTCCCAGCGCGTTTCTTGTTCTACCAAGGGCAGACGATTAGGATTATCCCCATAAACCTTATTCGTTGACGTAAAAATAAAAACAGCCTGGGGGCAATATTGACGTGTGGCTTCTAAAAGATTCAGGGTTCCTGTCGCATTGACTTCAAAATCAGTAAAAGGCTCACGGGCAGCCCAGTCATGACTAGGTTGAGCGGCCGTATGAATAACAAGACTGATCTGTGAATTATATTGTGAGAAAATATCCATCACACTCTTGCGATCCCTGATATCTACACCTTTATTGACAAAACGTGGACATTCCTCTTTGAGGGCTTCTAAATTCCATTGAGTTGAACCTTCTTCTCCAAAGAAGTACTTGCGAAGATCATTGTCGATTCCTAGCACATGAAATCCCTTCTCATGAAAAAATCGAACCACCTCGGAACCCACCAATCCCGCCGAACCTGTGACTAGAACAGTTTTCATATTCATCCCTATCTTAACTAAAATCAAACAAACACTTGTTTAAAAAGAGTCTCATTCTCCCTCAGCCAGATATGGGTGTCTTCGAGAATCTTTTGAGCTGAGTGCTTTGGCTGCCAATCAAAAACCTTCTCTGTTTTTCCATTATCCGTAATATACCACATCAGATCTGCCGGGCGTTGTTCAAGAATACGACCCACGTTAATCCTGTTCCCCGTTAATTGCTGACATATTTCTGTTGTCTCTAACAAGGACAAATTGGAATGTAACGAACCACCCACATTAAATATATCTCCACGAAAAGATGAATCTGCTCCCATCAAACACGCCGCTTGTTTTAGAATTAAGTCTGTTAAATCATCAATATGCAAAAGATCCCGAACTTGTTTTCCTTTGCCGCCGTATCCGATATACGAAAGAGCTTTATTAAAATAATGCTGACTCAACCAATACGTAAAAACGCCCTGATCTACCTTACCTAATTGCCAGGGGCCAGCGATAACGCCGCAACGATTCACGATCGAGGGTAATCTATAATTAACGGCATACTCTTTGAGAATAAATTCTGCACTCAATTTTGTCGCCCCATAAAGAGATCGTATTCCTTCTAGCGGCATCTCGATAGAAACTCCCGACGGACTGAGCCCCAAGGAAGACTGATCCATGACAAAACGAGTGTCCTTCTCTAAAAAATGACAAGCATTGAGACGATCATAGGGATAGACTCTGGAACTGGAAAGAAAAATCACAGGAACATGTCTTTCTCTGGCCCATTCAAAACAATTGATTGCTCCTAGAAGATTAACATCCAAGACATAGCGAGCATCCTTTCCCTGAACTCCTGCCAAAACAGACGGTTCTGCACAAGCCTCGATCATCAAGTCGAAGGGACCTTTAAGATCATTGAGATCAGCGACATTGCGCACATCTCCCCCAACAACCTCCACCCCAAAACCCTGAATCCTTGTTTTAAGAATCTCGGAGCCCTTACGACTAAAATTATCCAAGGAAGTGACCTGATATCCTTGCTTGGAAAAAGCAACGGCCAGGTTAGAACCCACAAAACCACAACCCCCTGTGATGAGTACTTTCTTCATTAATTCCTTAAGGATGGTCGAACAAACGCTATAAAATGAGTAGATTGTTCTAAGACTTGATAAATCCCTTGGAAATTCTTTCCAAAGACTTGAGCCATACGTTCTTTTTGAGAATCTAAATTAGAGCTTAATTTTAACTCCGTGGAGCTAATTCTTATCGCCCATCCATTTCTCACCAATTTCGAGGAGACATCATTCCAATCGAACCATGATTTCTCAATATCTGATTGGGTCACCATGTTTTCACCATTAGACAGAGAAATTTCTTCCGTCAGATGAAATCTACTGGCTATGGTTCTTAAATATTTCTCATCCCTGCTTGTAAAAGGCCCCACCACCAACGCTTGAATATTTCCCGGGCCTGTTAAGGCAATGGTCTTAGCAAGTGCAGGATCTATTATTTCAGGATCTCCTCGAACCATTAACGCTTTACGCTTAGCGTAATAAGGAAAGGAAGAATCCCAGCCAAGGCCATAACACAGGATCACACCATCGGAAGAAATATATTTTTGAACTTTCTGTGCAGAAGCTACAAAAGCAGATCCTGAATCATGCAGCTGACTAGGTAGATAACGAATGACAGAAACCCCTACCATGAAGGCTAGAAATACCGGTATCAAACACCATCGAAGCCAAACAGACCACCCCTTCTTATCAATCAGTTTATAAGCAACAAAGGCCAAGGCAACATACAGATAGACGGCACTGGCATACCAATAATACGTATGCTCAATATATAGGTTTGTAAAAACCATTGGACCCAAGAAGAATGTCACAAAGAAAGCGGCAAAGTATGGTCGAAGACCTTTCACTAAAAATAACAAAGCCATAAAGACAACCATTAACCCCAAGAATAGAACAAGGATAGGAACATGATGTAATTGTCCAAAAATTCTTTGCTGTAGATTTCCAAAATTCCATTGCATCAGAGCCTTGGAAGTCAAATCCATGGCAAGCAAGTTTTGACTCTTAAGAAAATCGGCGAAGGCCGTCCACCCCATTGAAACAGTCATGGGTAAGAGCCCAAAGAAGATCGCCATCAACCCTACCCTCATCCACGTCGGATGGGAAAACTTGTTCTTGCCTTGTTTTAACCACCATATCAGACAGAACATCGATCCCAAAGCCAAGGCTAAAGCAAAGGTTGTAATTTTAACTAAACCTGACAGGCTCCCTGCGGACATCGCTAATAACAGCCAATAGAAACTCTTATTTTTATGTGATTCAACAATGCTCCATAAATAAAGAATTCCAAAAAACAAGGCCATGGATTCCATGAGAAAGGTTCTGGACCAGAAAATATACAACGGAGAAGAAAGACTAAAGGCCACCGCAAACCAGGCACAGACCCTGCTGCCTGAAAGGGCAATAACCAAACGATACAACACCATCAGCATGGCATAAAAGAAAAATAAACTGACTCCTCGACCCGTCTGATCTAATCCCCATCCTGTTGCTTTAACAATCAAAGCCACTACTCCTTGATATAACGGAAACTCAAAAGGAATGGACCAGGGTACTCCAAAAACGGGAGTCTCATAATTCAATTTAAATCCATCCTTAATGAAATAATACGATGTAATAGCTGTCTGCGTTTGACGAAAACCATGATGATCCAGCAAAGAATTATTCCAGCCAATCAAGGAAGACATTAAATGAATACAAAGACAAACTCCCGCCAAACAACGCGCATAAAACAAATGAGTCAGACTTCTATCTTCCGTCGTCATGGATTATAACCCTTTCTTTCAATAACAGGTCTCTACGATACGCTAACGTTAAACCCAATAGACTCCAAAAAGGAATCGCATAATACGGCAATTCTAGAATTAATAAGAAATTAGCCGCGACCAATCCATAAATAATAATTCCAGATAATAATATACCGACCATAGAACGCCGATCAATAAAACCTCTTATAAGACTCTGTAAAAGCATAAAAATCACAACGATGATCCCCACGCCAATAATTCCTGCTCTATAAATCAAATGTAAGAACGAATTATGAGGAGCAATCCAACCATCCCTTTCCCATTCTCCATCTGCCCATCCTAATATTTCAATACTTCTTGAACGCTGGGGCTCTCCCATCCCCACACCCAAAACGGCTTTCTTCTGCCATAATTCTCCCATCATATCTTCCCAAATTAATAAACGAAATACAATATTCACATACGCCGTCTGAATATTTCTACCATCACTCTTTCTCTTAAAATGAGATGACACAACATCCTCTGGGGAGACTTCTACCTTTGATTGAGCCGCCTGATCAGAAAGTATCGAAAGAGGATAGTACGTAATTTGGAGTTCCTTTTTAGGAGAAATCTTTAAAGAAATCTCCTTATTATCCTTTTGATTGTGATAAAGCCCCACATCTAGGTGTTCTGCAACATGGGTCGACTTCTTCTCCTTGATAATCTTTTTCTCTTCCCTATAGAATTCAATAACCTCTTGAGGACATACTAAACTTCTAAGTCCTCCCTTGTCCGCAAAATACCAAATTCCTGCTATTAAAATAAGACTTAAAACAACGCCCCCAACCCACCTATACGACTTTCTTAAATTCAAGAAATATCTCAGAATGACATAAATAAAAAATAGTATCACAACAGAGCTTGAAACAAGCCATGTTCTTTGCTCAGATAAGAATTCCTTATACGGCCATAACGCCAGAAATCCGAACCCCAATATATAATTCCATGGCTTCTTAAGCCCCGTTAACAAAAGGATACCCAAAATAAGAAAAACAAAGGAATAGTAGGTTTTGACATATAAACCAAAGATAAATAATAAAGACAATAGAGAAATCTTTACCCATAGTTTAAGAAATGCCCGACGATAAAAAGAATAGGTAAACAAAGAAAAAACAGGATAAAAGAATAAAAGTGAATTCCTAAAAGCCAAGGCTGAATTATTGTAATGGAAATAATCAACCCCTCCCCATAGGACGATGACTAGTAAATACCCCAAGAAAAAATATTGCTCCTTAGTCAGCAATACTCTTTTATTAATCATAAGGACCACTAGGATACCTGCGCAGACTAATAAAAGAGCTTCCCCAATAAATAAAGGAATCTTAATGAAGGAAAACGATAAGTGAATCTTCGCAAAGTTAGCACCAAACACAGCGCTTAAAAAGCAATAGGCTCCTATAAGACCAAGCCCCACTATTTCCAAACAACATTTCTTATGTGTTAACTTATTCACTATAAATCCCCTCTAAAAGTTCCTTCTCCCGATCAATCGTATAGTAGGCCAAGGCGTGGGCCCTGGCATTATTTTCAAGCTTTTCTCTTTGCGTTGGATCTGCTATTAATTGAGCAATCGAACCTGCCATCGCATTGACATCAAATGCAGGGACAAGATATCCATTAACCTCATGAATAATCACTTCATTCACTCCTGCCACATCAAACCCTACCACAGCCTTTTTGTGCATCATGGCCTCGATCAATGCCAAAGGACATCCTTCTCTTCGAGAGGGCATAACAAAGATATCCGCATCATTAAGACAATCTGTTGTATTCTCAACCCAACCTAAGAACTCAACATGGGAATCAAGACCAAGGTTGGAACACAGTTCTTGGAGAGTCTTCTCTTCCTCTCCGTTTCCGGCAATCTTAAAACGCACACGAGGAGCCTGTTTCACCAATATCGCGGCAACCTGTAAAAAAAGATCCACCCCTTTATCCTTACTCAGACGAGACAAACAGACGATGACGGGCTCTTGGTCTTTACTTCTTGTTTGCAATAATTGATCACTCACTAAGGGTATTCCCACAGGAACGACTTCTATTCTTCTAGCCACGCCACCGCCTTGAACGACCTCTTCCTTAAGACTTTTGGATACTGTAATGGTACAGAAGAATTTCCCTCGTATCATCCCATTAGCCACTTTATAACAGAAATTCTTAAAGCCCCCCACTCCGTTGACATGATCCCAAATAAACTGACCTTCTACCGATGATATTCTTTTCCTTGGAATATCCTTCAATCCCGTTAAACAAGAAAGAATATCACTGTGCAAAAAATAAGAGTGAATGATATCCGGTTGAATTTTCTTCCAGAGTTTTCTTAAAGAAAAATACTGGCCCCAGGGACTCCTGGACAAAGATGGGACGCTATAAAGATCTTCTTTCGAACATCCATGCTTATAAAAAAATTCTAAGAGTGTACTCTCTGATAAGGAAGCAAAAACAATGCTAGGAGTGAATTTCTCTCGATCCATGAAATGGTAGGTTTGAACAATATGCTTAGCTGTCCCCCCGGTTCCATTGAGATTGGTGCATAGCAAAACTATTTTTTGTTTTTCCATATACCTTCTTAAAATGCCTGATCGTCAAAGCTTCCTTTAAAAGGAGCTAAAGCACCCTTAAAACATCCTTTTAATTTCTTATAAACAGAGTATGAGAACACAAAACTAAATAAATAGGCTAATAACCATTTCTTCTGATCCTTTAAAAAAGGACCTAATCGTTCTCGAGCAACAGCAGCATTGCCCTTCTCCCACTCAACCATAGCCTGCTGATACCCTATAACACATCTGCGAAATCGAATTTCCTCAGAGAAATCCGCTTCAAAAGAAGGCCACATCGAAGCAAATTTCTTTAACATCTCTTCCTCTTCTTTTGGAAAAAGCTCCTTCCGTGTAGCCGTCCAACTTCTGTCATGCATTCGCCTTTTCACCAACGCTTCATTCACATACCCCATAGGATAATAGTAAGCCATACGTAGAAAGAAATCCGCATCCTCCACCATATTAAATCTCTCGTCAAAACCACCGCCAATATCATTTAATATGTTTCTTCTAAATATCGTCGTCGACATTGGTATTTCATAGTTCTTAAGCATGGATCGAAAAGCTAACCCCTGGGCTGGTGGCCGATGCGCAAATAAAGATAACGACACGTTTTCCTTAGAGAAAAAAAAAGCGTCACAAAAAACCATCGCGAAGGAAGGATTGCTGTTAAATAAATTTAACTGTTTCTCCAGCTTTTGGGGCAACCAAACATCGTCACAATCCAAGAAGGCAATATACCCTCCTTGCGCCTTTTCTATGGCTAAATTGCGAGCTGCCCCTAAAGGCAGGGTCTTATCACTTTTGAAATATCTTACCTTCTCGCCATAACTCTTAGCCATCTTGGCTGTGTCATCGGTTGAACAGTTGTCAAAGAAAATGATTTCCCAATCAGCCCATGTCTGAGCAAAAACGCTGTCTATGGCTTCTTGCAAATATTCCTGACAGTTCAAGCCATTCATAATAACGCTAACGACAGGAGTAAAATTTACCATATTTTCCAAGGAGCTTTTTTACTGTTCCACATGCCTTCAAGAAGCTGATGATCTCGCATAGTATCCATACACTGCCAGAAGCCTTCATGTCGAAACATCATGACCTCCTGGACAGCCGTCAACTTTTCCATCGGTCCTTCTTCCAATTCTTCACTCTTATTCAAATATTTAAAAACATCATTCTTGAAAACAAAAAAACCAGCATTCACATACTCTTTAATCTGCTGCTTTTCTTTCCACGACTTCACCTTCCCCTTCTCATCCGCATTAACCATAGCAAAACGAGAAACAGGATGGACTCCGGTAAAAGTAGCAATTTTCTTATGAGCACGATGAAACGCATTTAATGCTTTTAAATCTATATCGGCAACCCCATCCCCATAGGTGACTAAAAAATCCTCCTTCCCTATGAAAGGCTCCACCATCTTAAGTCTTTTCCCCTTGGGAGTCTCAACCCCCGTATCAATCATGGAGACCGTCCAATCTTCAGCATGCTGATTATGAAGAAGAGCTTTCTCCTTAGAATTTAAATGAATGGTAAAATCATTATTCATATATTCATAATTAAGGAAATACTGACGAATATATTCCTGCTTATAGCCCAGGCAAAGAACAAAATCATTAAATCCGTAAGACGCATAATGTTTCATAATATGCCAAAGAATAGGACGCCCACCCACTTCAACCATAGGCTTTGGCTTATATTCGGTTTCCTCGCGTAAACGAGTTCCTTTTCCTCCACAAAATATCACAACCTTCATAGGATATCCTTTCTCAACAGACCCAATGACCGCCTTATCCCTTAGTCACAATCTCCCAGTATCCACCTTTATCTGGACCGATACGTTTTAACATATTTTCTTTTTTAAGCTTATTCAAATTATATTTAACACCTGCAAAACTTAAACCTGTTGTCTGTGCTAATTCTTCAATAGTTATCTTAGAGTTTTGGCCTATCAAATTCAAAATCTTCTGGTTAGTTTTCTGGTTAGTTTTCTGGTTAGTTCTCTGGTTAGTCTTCGCCCTACTTTTCTCCCAACTTTTCTGATCACCTTGATCGAGTCCTTCGCCCTCTTCCCATTTCGGTCGATAAAAAATCACCACAAAACCGGTTTTAAGCCTCTTAAACTCAACCCGAATCCCTGCAGCAACACATTCATCATGAATGCGCTTAATCCCGCTTCCCCAACGTTCAATATCCTTAGACTTATACATCGTTTCCGCTATTAAAGGATTACGCAAAATAGAATGCTCGCCACCTGTGAAGAAATCTTCCGGATTGATCTCCTGCGAAAATAACCCCGGATTATAGATCTCGATCCGATCCTTAAATATCGCAACCTCATTCCCCTTAGGATTAGAAAAATCACGATGACAAAGCGAATTACCAACAGCTTCCCTGATAGCTTCCACCGGAATCTCAGGAATTTCCTTCCGCGGGCCTCCCTTTAATTCAGCCCGCCACTTCATATGTTCTTTGACATAGATCTCGGCCTGCTGACGCAAAGTAAAAATATTTCCTTTGAACGACTTGATATCCAAAAAGGTCAGCTTGTCCGTCCCGGCAAAAATCGCGGCCTGAACTTCCATTGAATTCTCATCACAAAAAAGAATTTCGGCTGCCCGAGTCAACTGCTTCTGATCCAGAAGACTAAGCTTGTGCAAGGTCGTCTTAACATCCACAAAATTAAAATCGATACGTTTCGCGGCCTTGGCCTTGCTCATGAACTCCTTAACGGCCTCTTCGTTAACATCGACAAGAGTTTTCTTAGAGATTTCACTTTCCCAAAGGAACTTCTTCTTGCTTTGCATACGCGTTTCTATCTCATGAGCACTCATGATCTTGTCTGATTCACCAACACGAATATACGCCCGGCCATACGCAAAATAAGGACTGTTAATTCCCTGCGCCTCAACCACAATGCAGTCTTTGCCTTCGATCCGCCGAACCTCAACTTTCGGAAAAACTTTCGGCTCGGTATTATCCACCACCGCTTGAGTCACATCCTTGAGAGTCATCTGCCCGATGGTTTGTCCCAAAACCGTACCATCATCTGCAATTCCAAAATACACCTCTGCGCGGCAATGCTTATTAAGCATCGCTACCATCGAGATGACAGCTCCTTTAAGCTCAGCAGTAGATTTCTTGAACTCAACTGTTTCTGATTCTTTAAACATTCACCTATACCTGATTTTAAATCACTGTGTTTATTCTCTTACGACCTTTATACCCAGCTATAAGGTATGCGCCCATCCCCCAAGAAAACTTGCTCCACTTCCTGAGGATCATGGGGAATGTCGCTACAATTGGCAATCATAGCCGGCTGATCACCCTGCGCGCAAAATCCATACCATAGCTGAGGAGGAATACATATTAACTGATAGTTCTTTTCACCTACATTTATCTCCTGAACTTTTCCTTGAGTACTACTTCCCGCTCGATCATCATAAATCACAAGCTTAATATCGCCTCGAGGCACTGCAAAATGCTGAGTCATTCTCAAATGCTTCTTCCACGCCTTAATAACCCCAGGATTTGTCACAGAAAAATAAATCTGACCAAAACGCTCAAAAACACCGTCATCACAACGCATCATATGCATCACCTGACCACGCTCATCGCGAAAAATCTTAAGCGGTTTAATTTGAACACCCTCGATCATTAGGAGAGTCCTTTGGTCCACGCTAAATTAAGCGATTCTGCTTTTTGAATATACGCATTAATCTGCTGACAACTCAAATCCATCATATTCACCTTCTTGCCATAATACTGCTTGTACCACAACGCCGTAAACTCAACGGTTTCTCTAAATGACAGAGAAGCTCTCCAGGCCATCATCGTCTTAGTCTTTTGCGGAGATAATTGTAATAACAAGGCCTCCTTCTTTTTCCCACCCGCCAAAACGTGTTCCCAGGCAGCCTTTCCCCAGAATGATACAAAAAGATCTGCTAACGTTCCCACATCCTTGCTAGCTTTCTGATACGGACCAAAATTAAAAGCCTCTCCAACTAACTTTTTATTTCCTTTCAACAAACAAGCGCCTAGCCACAAATATCCACTCAACGGTTCAAGAACATGTTGCCAGGGACGAGTGGCTTTGGGATTTCGAATAATGGCTGTCTTCCCCTGACTCCATGCACGGACACAATCAGGAATAATACGATCTTTGGCCCAATCTCCGCCACCGATGACATTCCCTGCTCGAGCCATAGCCAGACGCGTTTTATCCTGATGACAAAAGAATGAACGATAATAAGCGCTGCATGCAATTTCTGCACAAGCTTTAGCTGCACTGTACGGATCTTCTCCGCCTAAGCGATCATCTTCTCGATACCCTCTTGCAATACCAACATTTTCGTAACATTTATCGCTGGTAATAATCACCGCAGCCTCAACAAAGGACGAATTTCGTACACACTCCAAGACATTCACCGTTCCCCCTAGATTCGTATCAAAGGTTCTTTTAGGTTCCTCATAGGCGGTGCGAACAATGGGCTGAGCAGCCAGAT
>JADFYF010000119.1 GCA_015233165.1 Candidatus Omnitrophota bacterium | reverse complement strand
ATAGAATATATCCGTGATGCCTTAGAAAATGTCCTAGCCCATGATCCTATGGCAGGTAAACCTTTAAAGGGCACCTATAAAGGTCTGCGCTCGTATCGTCTGGGTGTTATTCGAATTCTTTATTGGTTTCATAATAAGAAGCTCGTTGTCGTTATTGTGGATATTGTGCATAGAAAAGATGTTTATAGATAGTCATTAAACCTATCCCGTAAGTTTAAAAGAGCCTCCCCGGCTTTGTCGTCAGTTTCAACTTCTATCATTCAATTCCCCCAATGGAGCCTCCTCTATGATGTACCTACGCATGTTCTTAGTCCTTTCTGTCCTTTGGATCAACGGTTGTTCTTCTCATCAGGCTGTTGCAAAACCTCGCGGGCCTATGACCATGATGGATGTGTATGCCAATAGCACGGGACAGGCGAAAAAGGATGTCGCGGAGTTTGTTGAGAAGAATTTAAAGGAGCAAAACACCTTTGGGTATGTGAAGCCCTACATCCCTGTGGTCAATGAGCCGGTGGTCCGCAAGGTGTGGATTCCGGATCATAAATCCGATGATAATTCTGATGTCATGATCGCAGGGCATTGGGCGTATTTAATGGTTCAGCCTGCTTCCTGGTTTATCGATGGTGATACCGTAGATACAAAGCTTCCTGTTATTGTGCCCTTAGCTCCTACGTTGAGTCAGGAATCGAGGAAGGAGGAAAAACCTTATGGCTCTTAAGACTCAGCAACTAGAGAAGATTTTTGAAGAAGGCTACAGCTTTGTGGATTTATTGCCTTATATCGAATACGTTCACGAAAGTTTTATTTTATCCGACGGAAGTATGGGGCAGGTATGGAAGATAGGGGCCTTTGAGACGGAGGGTCAGCAGGAGGAGGATATCGCAAGCCTGTCGTCCTTGCTGCAGAATTTATTAAACAGAATTCCGACCGAACGATTGGCGTGTCAGATCATTCTAAGCAGCCATCGGCATGTGGGTAAGTCCCTTAAGGTTTATGGGGAATTCAAGGAGGCGTCTTTGGCAGAGAGTCTTTTTACCAAGGGCAAGATTACCCATATCGAGGAGTCTTTGAATGGGAAGAATGGCGGGATGATTCCTAAGACGATAGAGGTTTATTTAACCTTGCGGTTTTTTCCGGACTGGCTTTATCCCTCCTTCTGGCAGAAAACAGCGGATGTCTTGCAGGGAAAGAAATCCGTCGAGCAAAAGATGGAAAAGGAGATGGAGCGTTATAGGCAGGAGTTTTCTAAATATTGCCACTTGATTCAGGGGATTTTGCAGGCGGCAGGTATTGCTTATCAGGCTATCGACGATCAGAGGCTTATGGATTGGGTGTATGAGATCCTTAATCCAAGGCGTTCTAGGTGTATTCCTCGAATATCGTTGAGTCCAAGGTCCATCTTGCGGGATCAGGTTTTGTTTAATGCTCCTTTAACCACGCCTCATGGCTTTGTTCTTGAGAATCAGCATATGCGTGTGCTGAGTTTAAAAGAACTTCCATCATCGACGGTGGCAGGGATGTTTAGCCGAGAGCTTTATGAAGGAAGCCGATTTTGTCTTTTGGATATTCCTTCTGACATGATGGTTGTTATCAATTTTACGGTGCCGCCTCTTCAGGAGGCCATGGATCATCTGCATAGGCAAAAGAGTTTTGCCTTTATGCATCAGGATAATTGGCTGGGCGATAAAAGTGTGGAGGCCTTGGAGAAAAAGAAGGAGCTGGATGAGACTCTGACGGATCTATTTAAGAGTGGGCAAAAGATTGTCCAGGCGAGGGTGCATTGTGTGGTGCGTCATGAACTTGAAGAGAAGGTCGAGGAGGACGCGGGGATGCTGATGAATATTCTCAATCGTCTGAATTGCGAAGGGATCAAGGAGGAATTGATTGGAGCGTCTTTATTCCTAACGTGTTTGCCGCTGAACTTTGATCCCTATTATGAAAAGTTTATCCGAAGGGCCAAGAGGCTGATGGCTTCTAACGCGGCAGATATGCTGTTGCTGTATGGGTCTTTTAAAGGGACCAAAACACCGACGCAGCTGTATTTGAATCGACGAGGAGAAATTGTTTTTTTAGACTTCTTTGATTCGAATATCAATCCTCATGGGGTTGTCATTGGAGCCTCTGGGGCTGGAAAGAGTTTCTTTATGAATGATTTTATTCTGCAGAATGACCGGCTAGGAGCCCACTTCTTTGTTCTTGATAAGGGGGATTCCTATAAGAAACTCAGTGCGATTCTCGGCGGGCAATATATCAGTTTTGATTTAAATCATCCCGTGAGAATCAATCCTTTTATGAATGAACCAACGCCTGAGAATCTGACCTTCTTAATGTCGCTGTTATCTCAGAGGCTTCCGGTGGAGATGAGCGGGACCGTCTTAATCGTGAAGAAGAGGGGCTTTTGCAAAAGGCTGTGATCAGGGCGTATGAATACAAGAAGCCCGGGCAGGAAGTTGTGTTGTCAGACGTGGTGAGCATTCTTAAGGATAATCTGTTTAATCAGGCCTTTGGTATTAATTCTGTGATGGGGCCAACCCTCGCCTTACGTCTGACGCCTTTTACCCAAAAAGGTCCTTACGGCGGATTCTTCGACGGTGTCAATGAGTTTAAGATTGATGGACGCTTCACGGTTTTTGAGTTGGCGAATTTGAGTGCCTATCCGGATTTGCAATTGGCCGTTCTTTTGAATCTGATGTTTTTTATGACGACGTTTGTATCCTCAGCACCGATGAAATCCAAACGTAAATATCTTCTTATTGATGAGGCCTGGTCGCTGCTGAGAGTCAAGAATACCGCTGATTTTATCACCAACGCCTTTAAGACGTTTCGCAAGTATCGCTGTTCCGTGGTGGCGATTACCCAGGAATTAGCGGATTTAACCCGCCATGAAACAGGTTTGGCGATTGTGGCGAATGCTTCGAATAAGATATTTCTTAAACAGGAGGCCGGTCTCATTGATCTGTTGAAGGACCGTCTGTCCTTACCTTCTGGAATTTTGAAAGCTTTAAAGACCGTAGAAACCGTGAAAGGAAAATATTCGGAAGCTTTTGTCATTACAGATTCCTGTCGAGGCGTCATCCGTTTGATTCCTGATCCATTTTTATATTGGGCCGCTAACTCTGAACCCAGAAACAATGAGTATCTTTTTAATAAAGCCAAGGATTGTCAGGGGGATCTCGTCCAGGCGATTCATCAATGTGCCAAAGAATATCCTTATGGGGTATCTTGACAAAACAAGTTATATATTGTACATTATGGAGATTTAAGTTTTTGTTTAAAGAGGCGAAAGCAGGTTGAATTCAAGAGAAATATTGAAGAAATAGATTTATAAAATATTGTTTTTACAAAGGGGTGAGAATATGGCCAATGTTCGTATCGAAAATGTTGAAGATCATTTTCAGAAAATGATGAAGAATAAAGAATTCCGTCGTCTTTATGAAATCGAATGCGCCAAGGTGGCTTTAGCTCAGAAGATTGCTGAAATGCGTGAAGATCAACATCTTAATCAAAAGGAGCTGGCGGCTAGATTGGGAGTAACTCAGCAGTTTATTTCGCAAATTGAGACGGGGGAAGGTCGTAATTTAACCTTGGCAACGATTATTCGTATCGCTCAATCCTTGGGACATAGGGTGCGTATTTCTTTTCCAAAGAGCACTGGACGCGGCGCCTATCTTGAAGTGGCTTAGGAGGGAGTATCATAATATTGTTAAATAATCAAAAATATATTGACAAAGCATTGGTTTTAGGCTATAATTATTGTTGAATAATCAATATTTGAATCTACCCCCTAGGTTCATTGGGTTTCCCCAAATCCTAAGCGCAGTTTCCAACTTAGTTGTTTTTATCAATATCCCCCACGATTGTTTGAGTCTATGAAAAGATTAAAGGGATTTTTTCTGTGTGGCAGTGTGACGCTTTTAGCGGGTTGTGCCGGACTTTCTCATCATAGCGATGTATATGAAGAAGGTTATCGTCGAGGAGTTCAGGAGCAGATTCATCAAGTGGCTGCAGAATTTCAGGGGGGTAACTTTCCTTATTATCATTGGACTTCTCCTATGGTGCAGGATGTCAGGGTGCCTGCCCATTTGAGCAATGGCATGATGATTCCGGAACACAACGAGTTGGTCATTATCAAACCAGGGGAATGGGCGATGAGTCCATCCTATCCGATTCAAAATCAACAAAGGAAAAGTTATGACAATGAAATTGTTCCTCGGGGCAGCGATGTGTCTAATATCACTGCGATGCCTCCCAGCGTGGGCCGTACCCCAGCCGCTGATGAATGACACAGAGAAATTCAAAATTATTCAAGAAGAGTGGACGGCAGAGCAGGATCAATCAGGGTCAGCAAAGGCTATGACAGCGCCGAGCGCTCCTGTGGCAGAAGAGGATCCTGTTGTCGAGATTGACTTGGAATGGCCTCAAGAGTTTTATCAAAAGATTTCCCTGAAGGCGCAGGGATTGCCTTTAAGAACTTCACTT
>JADFYF010000118.1 GCA_015233165.1 Candidatus Omnitrophota bacterium | reverse complement strand
GCTCATCCTTCAGGACAACAACCCTATAGGATTATCACAGGTGTATCAGAAAAATTGGGCGAAGATGGGAAGTTTATTTTTACGGCTCCGGATACAGAGGAATTCATTCAAGCGCCAGGTAAATATAAAGGGATACCGATATTAGTTAAAGCCAAGATTGGAGGACAACTTTACCAGGCAACTTTGCAAAGTGATGGGTACTACACGCTTATGCAGACTACCTTGAAATCTCCGTTTATAATTCCAGTTGTTCCTTATGCCAATAATTTTGCGTTGAGAGATTCTTTGGGGAGAAGTTTCTCTCCGGTAATCACTTATACGTTAAACCAAACACCAGTTGTATGGAAAACGACAGACATCTATACCAATAAGGCTGTGTATTTTCAAATGTCTGTTGATTCCACTTCTAAGAATTTGGTTTTAATTGAAATTACTCGAAAGAATCCATTGGTTTTCAGGACTAAAATATGGTTTGATCCACAAAATGATGCGCGGTATCTTCGCTATGAGTCGCCTCTTCCTTATTCTGATCCAAAGTATGTTTATTTTGTTACTGATAATAAACTTGAACCACCTAATGGGTATCTGTTTCCTACAGCAATAATGATTGGATTCTTTGATGGAACCGACAAACAAAATCAATTTAAAACAAGTCTTGTTTCTGATAATGGAGTAGCCGTATTTGATTTAACACAAATCAAACCTTTTTTTAAAAGTGATAAGGCTATGATAACGGAAGCGAAAAAAGAGGATAGTACTCCCGGTGGTATCGACTTTGATTTGAATAAGGTCAAATTAGAGACGGGGAATTCTAATGGAGAGATTCGATTTCATCCGGATGCGGCCACGCTGTTACAGTTGCAAAACGCGTCTGTGTTTACTCCTCAGATTCTCAACCTTCAACCGGTCACAGATTTGAAAGTATTTTTGGGGCTTAATAATGATTCAGTTCAAACACATGTGAGTTAGGGGGGAAGGTGTCATGATGTCTTGGTTGAATAAGATTTCTTTAATGATCTTGGTTTTGGCAGCAGCTTTTCTAAATACAGTTGCGATTGCTCAGGATTCTGTCAGCTTGCATAATCTTCAGCCGATGTTGCGTCAGTTTGTCGACGTGGCTAATCCTAAGACGGGTTTGACGATGAGTTTTTTAGGGGGCAAATCTGCTATCACCATGATGGGGGCCAGCACCTATGATATGTCATTATGGGCGATGGCGACTTCTTTTGGTCGACGAGTCATCAGTACCTATGCCAAAAACAGCACCTGGGCGCATGATCAGAATAATGTCCAGACTTCTTCGAAAGGTTATGCGCCAGAGGGAGGGGTTTTGTCCTTTATTCGTGTGTCACAAATTGATCAATATGGGTGGTGGAGCCTGTGGGAGTGGAGCGTCAAAGGCGGAGAGAATGCCTGGATTGGTTTGGCTGCGCTTCGAGAGTACACCCAGTATCAGGATGGGTGGGCGTTGGATTTTGCCAGACAGCGAGCTAACTTTCTTTTGAGCCTGCAAGATAGCGACGGAGCTTTGCGTATGGGCCCCAAGGGGCAGTATTTCCCTTTTCCGTTAGACGATGGCTGGTGGGCAATTAAATCGACGGAGAATAATGAAAGTGCTTTATATTTCCTGGATCAGATGTATCTGGTGACCAAGGATTACCGTTATAAGAGGGCTGCCGATAAGATTTATAATTGGCTGATGGAGACTATGTTTGACTCTCAGGCAGGGCTTTTTCATCGAGGAGAAGCGTATTCTGCCGGAGCCTGGAGAATCGATAGCTTAGAGATGTATTCTCCGGATACCTTAACCTGTGCTCCGGTTGAACGCATGCTCAAGGATACCCGTTTGGGGACAACAACCTTAGACAGGCTAAATCGGATTACCCGTATGATGGCAGAGGCTGAGAAGAAGATAGGGGTTTCTTCCTATGGACAATTGAAGGGGTTGAGTTTCTCGACGGAGACCAGGGATCAGGGGGTTGTGTCACCGGAGTGGACGTCTCAATATATTCTTTTTTGTAATGGGATCGCTGAGTATGATCGTAGGGAAGGATTACTGGATGAAGCCCAGAAGATGTCTGCTAAAAGCAGGTCTTTATTAAGGGAGCTGAAGAGTTGGTATGCTTTGAATGATAATCTTTTGCCCTATGCTCTGTATGTGGATACTGGACTTCCTGCCGAGAGTATTCCCACCGGCCATGGCTGGGATACGCCAGATAGTCATGCTGCTTTGGCATCAACGATTTACTATGGTTTTGCCGAGAATGCCTTTGATCCGCTTCGAGATTTGATTCCGCATTAATTCAGTTATACTCTTACAACATTCTTATCGAACGCGGTTTTTGCTTTTCGTGCCGCGTTTCTGACAATCTCAGGCAAGGCTGGGTGAATATAGATGGTACGAAGCATGTCATCCAGGGTCGCATTCATGACCATAAAGGCGATGACCATGTGAATCATATCAGAGGCTTCTTCACCGACGATGTGTCCCCCTAGCAGCTTCTTGGATTTACGATCAAAAAGCAATTTGCAGAAACCAGATTCAGATAACAGAGCCATGCCCATCGCCGAACTTTTGTAAGGGTTAAGTCCGACGATATAATCCACACCTTCCTTCTTAAGAGCATCTTCTGTTTTGCCGATGCCAGCCACCTGAGGGCAAGTAAAGATGGCATGAGGCACCGGAGGATAGGCGATTGGGGTTCTGGGTTTGCCGCCGAAGAGATAATCAAAGAGATATTCACCCTCGAAGTTAACACTATGACGAAAGAAGTAATTACCGACGCAATCACCCATGGCATAAATACCAGGAACAGATGTTTCTAAGTATTCATTGACCTTGATCAGACCACCAGATTTGATTTCTATATCAGTGTTGATTAAATCCAGGGTGTCGGTGTTGGAGGTGATCCCTGTGGCCACCAGCAAGGCCTCGGCGCTGATGCGTTGGCTTTGTCCGCCTTGGGCATAGGTCACTGTAAATTGATTGTTGCTGTACTCCACCAGGGTGGGGAGGGCTTGGAATTGAATGTTGTGATGCTGACTAAAGACTTTTTGAAACTCAGCGGCGATCTCGGTATCCTCATGACGCAACAGCGAGGAGCGGATCAGAAAATGAGTTTTTGTTCCAAGAGCCCCATACGCATGACCCAGTTCACAGGCAATATAACCACCGCCTAAGATAATCATGGATTTAGGCAGGGTGGTGTTACGTAAGGCTTCGGTAGAAGTCATGAAGGGTGTGCCTGCTAATCCCGGGATGTTAGGGATCTGAGGCCTGGCGCCGACGGCAATAAAGATTTTATCAGCGGTTAACTGTTCGCCGTTGACTTCAATCGTTGTGTTATCAAGGAATTTAGCTTCTCCTTTAATATAGGTGATATTGGGGTGTTTGGTATAGCTGGCAGCAATCTTATCAGAATCTCCGTCGACAGTAGCAGAGATGCGATGAATCAGCTTGGCAAAGTCGACTGTAAATTCAGGATTGTTATGAATATCAAATCGACGGGCATCCTTGATCTGCATGGCCACATCAGCTGGATGAATCAGCATCTTAGAAGGAATGCATCCACGGTTCAGACAGGTGCCACCCAGACGATCTTTCTCAATGACGGCAACCTTAAAGCCCATGGAGGCCGCCGGTGAGGAAATCTTAGAGCCTCCGCCGGAACCGATGGTGATGATGTCGAATTTTTGCATAAGATCTTTCGCGTTATTCCCTCCCCTTTGTGGGGAGGGTAAGGGAGGGGGAGCTACTTCTTGAGCGTTCCCCTCCCCTAGCCCCTCCCACAAGGGGAGGGGAACAAGTTATAAACCCGCAGCTTCAGAATGACAGGTCTCTAGATATTTTTTTAATCTAGTCTCAACCTGCTCCAAATGCGTATAGGTCATCAAATCCGCGCGGACTTCTCCGACGTGAGGAATTCCTTTTAAGTAACCGGCATAATGTTTGCGGAAGGTCTGCACGCCGTATTTCTCATCTTTGAATTGGACATTGAGTTTCAAATGTTCAAGGCAGATATGGATTCTTTCTTCAATGCTGATCTCAGGCAGATGCTCGCCGGTTTTCAGATAATGCTTGGCTTGTTTAAAGATCCAGGGATTGGCAATGGCTCCTCGACCAATCATGACACCATCGCAACCTGTTTCCAGCATCGCTTTAACATCCTCGGGAGTTGTGACGTCTCCGTTTCCCAGAAGAGGAATCGAAATTGCCTTTTTAACCTTCTCAAGCCATCCCCAGTCGGCAAAACCATTATGAGCTTGATCCCGGGTGCGGCAGTGCAAGGTGAGCGCCTTAGCGCCTGCTTGTTCGACCATCTTAGCGACATCCATAATGACGATACTTTGACTGTCCCATCCCAGACGTGTCTTGACGGTGACAGGCAGCTTGGTCGATTTGACGGTAGATTTAACAATCTTTTCAAACATCGGAAGATCTTTAAGCAGACCTGCTCCTTCGTTACGGGCGACGTGATTTTTAACC
>JADFYF010000117.1:4065-4493 GCA_015233165.1 Candidatus Omnitrophota bacterium | reverse complement strand
GAGTGAGATAATAAATATCGTTATTAAAGCGACGAAAGATATTGTATATAACGAAAAAATTAACTATCCCTTTGGTTATGAGTTCTTAGTAGGTAGAATTTTAAAAGAGGGCGGTGTTTGTCGTCATATGGCGTTATTAGTTGCGGCATTATTAGAAATGCTCATTGATAAAGGGTTTCTCAATGGCAATGTGTATTATGTAAGGGGAGAAGGGCATGGATGGGTGGTTTATGAAACAAGTTCAGGAGATGGTGTTGTTATCGATCCAGCCCAGAATAGGTTTGAACGGATGGATCTTGTAGAAAATTATTATAATGGTTTTAAGCCTGATGCAAAATATGCTAAAGCGTACGAAAAGATAAAGGCTGATGAAAAAGCTTTTCTGGATAATGCCAAGAAAGGTAGATCCGATTCAGCCATGAATAGTT
>JADFYF010000117.1:0-3992 GCA_015233165.1 Candidatus Omnitrophota bacterium | reverse complement strand
CTGGTGGTGAAATCAAATTTCACCTCGACCCAGCCCAGCTCGCCCAACTTCAAAACGCCCCTGGTTTTACACCAGTGATTATTAGTATTCAGCCTATGATCGACCTCAAAGGCTTCCTCGGCCTGAATCAGGTGTCCAACTCTTCTGGCGCTTGACAAAGGGCGGGATTTTAATATAGTAGGCCATAGTTGCATTGCCCGATGTCCCCCATCGGTTGTTTAACCAATCTCAAGAAAAATACTGCTATCACAGTATGCGATATCAAGTTACGGTGGAATGCGTAGTTGATGCTTGCCCTTAAAGCCAGTGATGACTATCGAAGAACCAGGGTTGGATTCGCCTGCCTGCCGGCAGGCAGGTTGCCAAGCCTTAATCTGCCTCTGAGGTTTGAGATCTCATCATCTAAAAAAATATTTGACATTTAAAGTCTTTTTGGCATAATGCCCCGTACTTTGACGCCCTAGGGCATCTCTGCGACTGAGTTTTTCCTTCATGTCGACGAGAAATTCCAACCCTACCCGACAAAGGTTTTAAAATCCAAGAAAGAGAGATTCAAGAAATGACTGTTACAAAATCAATGATGGAAGAGCTGTACGAAAGTACGCTAAAAGATATTAAGGAAGGAGAGATCATTAAAGGCACGATTGCCGCGGTGACAGCTAAAGAAGTCATCGTCGACATCGGTTTTAAGTCTGAAGGGTTCGTTCCTATTGAGGAATTTCGCGCTCCTGAAGAATTAAAGGTCGGCGCTGAGATCGAAGTTCTCATTGAGAATATCGAAGATGATCATGGCCGCTTAATCCTGTCGTTTGGCAAAGCTGAACGTCTTAAGGGTTGGCAGAAGATTTCTGATGATATCAACGAAGGTGATACCTTAGACGGTCGCGTTGTTCGCGCTGTTAAAGGCGGTTATATTGTGGATGTCTTTGGAATTGAAGCATTTCTTCCGATGTCTTTATCGGCATTCAAAGGTTTTTCAAACACGGATATCACCACCAAGTCTTTCAAATTCGTGGTTGCTAAGATGAACAAGCAAAGACGCAATTTGATTCTTTCTCGTCGTGAGATGGTTCAGAAAGAACGCGAAGAAGTTCGTGAAAAGTTGTGGGGCGAAATCAAAAAGGGTCAAAAGCGCAAGGGTCTTGTTAAGGGTATCACAGACTTTGGTGCGTTTATTGATTTAGGAGGCATTGATGGCTTGCTTCATATCACCGATATGAGCTGGAGCCGTATTAATCATCCTTCTGAAATCGTTTCTGTTGGTCAACGCTTAGAAGTTTTGATTCTGGATTTTGATCAGGCGAATTCTAAGGTGTCGTTAGGTTTAAAACAAATTATCGCGAATCCTTGGGATGAAGCTGCTGCTAAATTCCCAGCCGGAAGCCGCATCAAGGGTAAGATTGTTAATATCATGCCTTATGGTGTGTTTGTCGAAATTGACAAAGGTATCGAAGGTTTATTACATGCGTCAGAAATTACCTGGCAGAAAAAGATGGTCAATCCTCAGGAAATGTTCAAATTAGGGGATGTGATCGATGTCCAGATTATCAATGTGGACAAGGATGCCAAGCGTATTTCCTTAAGTATGAAACAATTAGAAGAGAATCCATGGGGTTCTGCAGCTTCTAAATTTAACGTTGGCGATAAGGTCAAGGGTGTTGTCCGCGGCTTTACCGATTACGGCGCTTTTGTTGAATTAGAAGGTGGCTTAGAGGGAATGATTCACGTTTCCGATATGTCCTGGATCAAGAAGGTTAATCATCCTCAGGAAGTTTTGCAAAAAGGTCAAACGGTTGATGTGGTTGTTCAGGGGGTCGATGCTGAGAATCGCAAAATCACCTTAGGCTTGAAGCAATTGCAAGAGAATCCTTGGAATGCTATTGCTGCCAAATTCCCAGTGGGAGCTGTCATCGCGTCTGAAGTGGTGATGAATTCAAACTTCGGAGTGTTTGTGAAATTAGAAGGGGATATCGAAGCCTTGGTATACTCATCTGAAATCGACAAGCAGCAAGCAGCCGCTTTAAAGGCAGGCGATAAGTTACAAGTTAAGGTTATTAAGGTTGACGTCGAAGGTATGAAAATCGGCGTGTCTGCACGTTTATAATTATAATGTAGGGGCGATTATTAATCGCCCTATTAATGGGGGCGGTTAATAACCGCCCCTACATTTTTTATGCCCATCCAAGACGCTATAAAAAAAATCACCCGCGGTACTACCGAAATCATCAGCACAGACGATTTAGCTAAGAAGCTTGCTCTGGGGCGTCCTTTGATCATTAAGGCAGGTTTTGATCCCACAGCTCCTGATATTCATCTGGGTCATGCCGTGCTGCTTAGAAAGATGAGACAGTTTCAGGATTTAGGTCATCGGGTTGTCTTCTTAATTGGTGACTTCACAGCCCAGGTGGGGGATCCTACGGGACGCAATGAGTTGCGTAAGAAGATGTCGCTGGTGGATATTGAACAAAACGCTAAGACGTACAAGGCCCAGGTTTTTAAGATTTTAGATCCTCAGAAAACAGAAGTTGTTTTTAATAGTCATTGGTTAAACAAGTTGACTCCGCAAGATTTATTAGAATTGTCTGCCAGAACGACGGTGGCACAGATGTTGGCCCGGGCAGATTTTAAAAAACGTTTTGAATCTGGGAAAGAGATTAGTCTTCTGGAATTTATTTACCCGCTGCTTCAAGGCTATGACTCTGTTCATCTTAAGGCCGACGTAGAATTGGGTGGCAATGACCAGAAGTTTAATCTTCTGATGGGGCGTCAGTTGCAGGAGAGTTATGGCGTGGCTCCTCAGGTTGTTTTGATGACTCCTCTCTTAGAGGGAACGGATGGGGTTCAAAAGATGAGTAAGTCTTTGGGGAACTACATCGGTATCAATGAAACTCCGAATGATATTTTTGGCAAGATTATGTCGATCAGCGACGATCTTATGCTGCGCTATTATGAGCTGTTAACCGAGCTTGATTTGAATGGTATTAAGTTGATGCATCCTAAGGAAGCTAAACAGCAATTAGGAAGTATCATTGTCGAGATGTTTCATCCGGCAGGTTCGGGAGTGGAGGCTCGTCAGTATTTTGAAAGAACTTTTTCTCAGCATCAAATTCCTCAGGATATTGCAGAGTTTAAGTTTGAGCAGAATCAAAAATTGTTGGACGTGTTGATGTTACAAAAGATTGTTGCTTCAAAAAATGAGGGGCGTCGTCTTTTAAAAGAAGGGGCTATTTCTCATGAGGGAGCTGTATTGTCCGACGAGGAATGGGTTCCAAAGGCTGGTGTTTTAAAAATCGGTAAGCGTCGATTCTTGCGCCTTGTTTAAGAAGTAAAAATATTTTAAATTTATTCTTGACAAGGTAAACATCTGAATATATACTCTGCGTTCATTTGTTGGAAACGCTGCAAGGTGACTATATTAACTGCCCTTGTAGCTCAGTTGGTAGAGCACGTCCTTGGTAAGGACGAGGTCAGCGGTTCAATCCCGCTCGAGGGCTTCTTAAAAAATTAAAATCTTCTGTGACTCCGTTTGACGCGTTAAGCGGGGGAGCGCAAGGGACCAAAATAAATATGCGCGAGACAATTCATTTTCAATGCACCCAGTGCAATCGAATCACCTATACCAGTACTAAAGACAAAAAGAAGAGTCCAGAACGTATTGAGATCAAAAAGTTCTGTTCTTTCTGTCGTAAACATGTGCCTCATAAAGAGACGAAAAAATAATTGGCAGGTTCGTCTTTGGTTGAATGCTTGCTTTTGGGCAAGTAGGCTGTAACGTACCACTAAATAATAGGCCTGTAGCTCCAATTGGTTAGAGCGACGGTCTCCAAAACCGTGCGTTGCAGGTTCGACTCCTGCCAGGCCTGTAAATTTTATAATGATTGCAAAAGTTCAAAATTTTGTTGGTGAAGTTCTAGCGGAGATGAAAAAAGTCTCCTGGGTAACCCGTCAAGAATTGTGGGATTCAACCCTGATCGTTATTGCAGCTTCTTTAT
>JADFYF010000116.1 GCA_015233165.1 Candidatus Omnitrophota bacterium | reverse complement strand
TCTTCTGTGACAAATGGGTATAGTGACGCACGGTATCTAATTCAGAAACTTCCGGCAAAGGAGCTTCATTTTGACGCGCATACTTGGCAGGGACCTGAGCCTTGGTTGGCACATCGGATGCGCCAAAACAAAAACCACGACGACCTTTGACTGATTTTTCGAAAATAAGATCCATTAAGCCAATACCTCTGCTAAAGCTGCCACGTAACTGTCAATGTCTTCCTTGGTACGCTTTTCTGTCACAGCGACCAGTAAATACTTCTCCATGCCAGGATAATAACGCCCTAAAGGAAATCCAGCGGCAAAGCCTTTTTCAATCATAAGACCAACCACCTCAGATGCATCCTTAGGAAGAACAACTGTAAATTCGTTAAATGTCGGCGAGGAACGCTTCACCTGAACCCCTTTGATCTTTTCTAAGCAGGACTTGGCATATTCTGCCTTGTCTAAATTCAGCTGAGCCATTTCTTTTAAGCCACCCTTACCAATCATCGACATAAAGATCGTCGCTTGCAAGGCGCATAGCGTCACGTTCGTACAAATATTGGATGTCGCTTTTTCACGACGGATATGCTGCTCTCTGGCCTGCAAGGTATTTACGAAACAGCGACGACCCTTGGAATCAACGGTCTGACCGACGATACGGCCTGGCATTTTACGCACATACTGTTTCTTGACACACATAAAACCCAGATAAGGTCCACCAAAGTTCAAAGACAATCCTAAAGACTGACCTTCACCGGTGACAATATCAGCTCCCATCTCACCCGGAGACTTTAAAAGACCTAAGGAGACAGGATACACGCTAACAATCACCAGAGCGCCCACCGCATGAGCCTTTTCCACGATGTCGGTAAAATCATCAATCGTACCAAAGAAGTTGGGATTCTGTATGAAACGGAACGCTGGATGTGTGAGATGACAGGCTTTTCTGCGTTTACCTTACAGCCTTTAGCTGGTGCGCATGGCGAGTTAACAGGTATTATGTTAATGGCGGCGTATCATAAGTCCAAAGGTAATACCCAAAAGAAATATGTCATCATTCCTGATTCTGCTCATGGAACCAACCCTGCTAGCGCTGCAGTGGCCGGATATGAAACGATTTCCATTCCATCCAATAAAGATGGTGGTATGGATTTAGAGGCCCTTAAAGCGGTCATTAATGATGAAATTGCTGGTCTTATGATGACCGTTCCTTCTACCTATGGTGTATTTGAATCCAATATTGAAGAAATTGCCAAGCTCATTCACTCTGTGGATGGCATTATGTATTATGACGGAGCTAATCTTAATGCAGTTTTAGGACGTTGCCGTCCGGGAGACGTGGGATTTGATGTCATGCACATCAACACACATAAAACATTTACTACTCCTCATGGCGGTGGCGGCCCAGGTTCTGGTCCGGTGGGTGTGAATTCTAAGCTTGAGAAATTTCTTCCTGTTTCCAGGGTGGTTAAGAAGTCCGACGGCAGCTTTGCTTTAAACTATGACTATCCGGATTCTATTGGATACATTGCTTCCTTCTATGGCAACTTTGCAATTTTGGTTCGCGCGTATGGTTATATGCTGATGTTAGGTAAGGAAGGTTTAAAAGACACGACCGATCATGCGGTGTTAAATGCGAATTACATTATGGCGAAGCTTAAAGGTCATTATAAGTTATGTTTTGATCGCTTTTGTATGCATGAAAGTGTTTTTTCAGCATCTCTGCAGGCTCAACGAGGTGTGCATGCCATTGATATTGCCAAGTATCTTATTGATCAGCAGATTCATCCGCCAACAGTGTATTTTCCGATCAGCGTTCCTGAAGCCATCATGATTGAACCGACGGAAACAGAATCCAAACAAGTGATGGATGATTTCATTGCCAAAATGATTGCTGCCGATGAGCTTTCAAAATCTAATCCAGCTATTTTCAAAGAATTCCCTAAGACTATGCCCATTTCACGTCCTGATGAAGTGAAAGCGGCTCGGGATGTCAAAACCTCTTATTTTCTGCCCGATGCAGGTTAAAGACTTTACCTTTAAAATTCCGCAGGAAAATATCCTTTACGATGAACTTCTTTTACAATTAGCCGATAAACACGGCCATGGCGAGGTTCTGCGTTTTTGGGAATCGTCAGAGATCTTTATTGTTTTGGGTATGATCGGTAATGAACACGAAGATATCTGGCTGGAAAGAACCAAAGAAGATAATATTCCTGTTCTCAGGCGTACTTCAGGTGGTGGAACTGTTGTCCAGGGCCCTGGTTGCCTGAATTACACACTTGTATTGGAGAAACAAAGACACTTGGATTTAAACGATTTACGTAAATCTTATTCCTGGATTAGTTCCAGGGTTATTGATGCTCTTAAAGAGTGTGGTGTGGAGGCGATTTTTAGACCCATTTCTGATATTGCGTTAGCTTCAGGGGAAAAAAAGATCTCAGGGACCGCTCAGCATAGAGGAAAGAATTTTATTTTGCACCATGGGACCATCCTTTGTGACTTTAATTTGAATTTGATTGGCCGATATTTGAAAATGCCTAAGGATATTCCAGATTACCGTAAAAATCGCCCTCATGAAGACTTTGTAACCAATATTCATGTTGCGCCCAAGCCATTTAAGCAGGCATTAGGGAATGTGTTTGGTCTAAACACGGCAACGGTACTGCAAAGTCCCTCACCCCAAGAGGTTTTAGCTCTTCGAGAACTCCTTCAAAAGCGTCAAGTTGTAGTTGGGGCATAAAAAAATAAGTGAATTTTAAAAATATTATGCTACGATGTCCCCATGTTTTTACGCAAGGCGCATCTATTATTAATTCTTTTAGTGGTTTCTGTAGCAGCTGTGCTAATCCTTTGGAGTAAGTCCAAAGAACAAAGCCATTCCAAAGTCATAAACCCGTCGGTATCTCAAGACAATATTCCTTCTCAGAAGGTTGCTCCTGTTTCTTCTGTTAAGGAAGAGAAGACTCCTTCTGTTGAGCTTGAAAAGACCTCTTCTGATTATCAGCAATACATAACTTATTTCGAAAAAGTTTATAAGACGTTTGAAGACAATTATTATTTGCCTCCAGACCATAAGGTTTACGATAATTTTATCGTTAAGTTCAAAACGATGATCTACGCGCAGCTTAAGAGCGAAGGGAAAAGCAGTGATTATGTGAAATGGCGCAGCGCTTGGTCTTTAGTGGATGCTTTAAAGTCCAAAGATGATCGTTTTTCTCAGCTGTATCCACCTAAGCCTGCTGAAAAGTTTAAACAAGAAGCTCTGGGGCAGAATATTGATTTAGGAATTGAAGGAAAGAAGACGGATGCTGGATATTTGGTCACTCGTATGGAGCCGCGTTCTGATGCTTATGAAAAAGGTTTGCGAGAAAATGATGTGTTGACGGCGATTGATGGGATGGACATAAAACCCTTAGCTCAGGCAGATATAGAAAAGAAGCTAACCCCTTTGATGAATACCAAGGTTAGTCTCTCTTATAATGAACAGGGGACGGCTCAAACAAAGGTTTTAGAGGTTATTAGTAAAGAATATTTTAAACAGTTAGTTTTCTTAAGACCTGTTTCTGTTCCAGGTGTGTTTGATTTAGAAATTCAACATTTTAATCGAGCAACTGCAGAAGATTTGTTCCGTTATTTGCAATTTATAGAATTACAGAATCCCACGGGTCTTATTATCGACTTGCGTGATAATCCAGGTGGTCCTCCATTAGCTGCTCGTGAAATCTCTTCGATGTTTTTAAAAGGGGGAGATGAGTTAACGTATTTTCAAAAGCGTGGTCAGGAAAAAGCAGATTTAGATATTCCAACCATTCCAGATCAATATAAATTTAAAGCTCCGATCGTTATATTAGTGAATGAAGGTAGCGGCAGTTGTTCGGAATTGTTTGCGGGTGTAATGCAGTACTATAAAAGAGCTGTTGTTTTTGGTGTGAACACGGCGGGACAGATGCTCTTGAAATCGATGTTTCCTTTAGGTGATGGATCAATGGTCGCCTTGGTTGTTTCAAGGGGATATTTACCCGACGGGACGCCGTTTAGTTTTAGCGGAGTTACACCTGATCAGATTATTAATAATGCGCCTAAAGATGGGTTGATCAATTTGGCGGCTGAATATTTAGTTATGAGTACGAAGAAAAAACAATGATGATATTGATGATGATTATTGTTTTGCAGTTGTTTGTTGCAGGCATTGTTATTTTTATTTTAAAGCGTCTTTTGGATCGAGAGTTAGAAAAAGAAGCTTTTGAGAAATTGATGTCTTTGAAAACAGATTCCGCCGTCGATCTTATTACGGTTTATTATGCGCAGACTTTGTCCGTAAAAGTTCAACAAGAATTTACGGCTGTTGTTAAAAATAAATTTGTTAACGGTAAGATTGTCTGGGAGAATCTGGGGCATCTCAAAGGTGGTTTGATTATTAAGGTGAATGAAGAGGTTTTTGATTTTAGTTTATCCTCTCGTTTGGAAAATTTCTGGTCATGAATTTAGGTTCAGCAAAAGTTTTAGTTATTGTTCCTGCCTTTAATGAAAGCGGCAACATCAGTCGTACGATCGCCGATATTCAACAACAAAAATTCCCT
>JADFYF010000115.1:507-4579 GCA_015233165.1 Candidatus Omnitrophota bacterium | reverse complement strand
CTACCTATCTTCAAACGTTTTAGTTGAATAAACAAGGCAATATTTTATCATGTATTAATTAGTACATGATAAGTAGGTGTTTAAGAGGCGTTGACCATCACTGCCTTTCTGCTATTCTTAGTGTGTGAACAAAAACAAGGAGGCAGAAATGATCGACATCACCAATCAACCGTCAAGAAAAATCCGCAAAGCAGCCTTCCTTTTATTCTTCTTATTGGTTTCATCCAATGTCTTTGCTCAACAAATTTCCGGGGTTTGGTTTAACGAGAATTATATGGATCAGGGGATTAATATGTCCCTTCAAGGGACGGGTCTTAAAAGCCTATTTTTCTTTAAAGCATTTGCTGCTGGATTTTATAAGGGGCAGGGCGATGATTCAGATCTATTAGGGAATTATCCAAAGCGCATAGAAGTTGAATATTTTGTCAGTATTCCCGGGCAAAAGCTAAACAACTTTACTATTGATATTATGAAGCAGAACACAAGCCCAGCTGATCTAGAAATACTTAAGGATGAGGTCAGAGAAATGGGAAAATATTTTGTGGATTTAAAACCAGGGGACAGGTTTTCTTTAACCTATATCCCATTAGTTGGTACTAAATTTGCCCATAATGGTCAATTAGTTGGGATCATCAAGGGCCAAGAATTCGCCAAGGCCATTTTTTCAGTATGGATCGGTAAGAAACCTTTTGATAGCCGTTTAAAAGAACAGGTGCTGGGTTTAAACTAGAACAAGGTGCTTAGATCGGGGGTCCCATGATAATTAAGAAGTTACTCGTAATTGTATTTTTATTGTCAATGACTGGATGCGCGACTTCATTGCCTCCGCTGAAGGCAGTTGAGCATGTAGACCTTAAACGTTATATGGGGCCCTGGTATGTCATCGCCTGTATTCCAACTTTTATCGAAACAAAAGCTTACAATGGAGTTGAGGAATACCGTACGCTTCCAGACGGTAGTATTGATACGGTTTTTACATTTAACCAGGGTAGTTTTGATGGTCCAAAGAAACGATATAATCCTCGAGGTTTTGTCGTAGATAAAATCAATAATTCAACATGGGGTATGCAATTTATTTGGCCCTTTAAAGCCGAATACCTTATTACCTATCTTAGTCCTGACTATGGCCAAACTATCATTAGCCGCAGTAAGCGGGATTATTTTTGGATTCAGGCGCGTACGCCTCAAATTTCAGAAACCGATTATAAGAGTTTATTAAGCATCTTGGCAGCCCAAGGGTATGACATATCCAAGGTGCGTCGTGTGCCTCAACGTTGGAACGACAAGAAAGAAAATTTATGAGAATATACGGCAGCTCAAGAAACGCATTCCTGACGATGGGGTTAGTTATGATGATGCCCTTCTTGGGACAGATGGCACATGCTCAGGCGAGTTTTAAGCACGTTTCGACAGAGTATATTGTGGCGTTAGGTGATCCAAATGCAAACTCCGGCAACAATGCTCAACAGTGGGGTTTGTGGCATCAAGACCCCGGTCCGCGAGGGTGTATGCTGGGCGATTATGAGAAATTAAAGTCTTCAGGAGGGGTTACGCCAGCTCAATGGAAATTCGATAATAAGGATTGGTGGCTGGAGGAACATGGCTCGATTATGGAGAAGCCGGAATTCCCGCTACGTCCAGGGAAATATGTAGTGACAGGTGGGCGTGAGGTGACGAGCGTACTGACTGTTTATCCCACGGATAAAAATGGTGTAGAGCGTTGGGAGTTAGGTGATGGTGTAAAGCTTTATGATGTGACACACTTACCATGCCACGCCGCACGCTATACACCGGCGGTTGGAGACAATTCATGTTCACCAGCCGAGGCATCCAAGTCAGTATTTCCAGTTGCGCCAGGAGTTCCAATGCCTTCAATCAAGGGTTGCAATAAAAAAGAGTACGCAGTCCTGTTTGTGATTGGAGTGACCGTTGATTAGGCTTGGACTATGTTGTAAATTTGAAGAACAGCCCATTAAGTTCTATACGACGACAGCGACAGCTTTATTAAAGCTTAATAAAGAAGAGGCCTTGCATAAGATTTCAGATTTATGTTTAAAGAATGCAGAGTCTCTGCAAAAAGCCCTTATTTATTGCGCCCGGAATAATATCGGCTCTTTTCGAGTCAATAGTCAAATTCTTCCTGTAAAAACCCACCCTAAAGCTGGTTATGATATTGAAGAATTACCTGAGTCAAGAGCGATCATCAAGGCTTTTGAGAAGTGCAAGTCAATCATTAAAGAACATCATTTAAGGGCAACCTTTCATCCGGATCAATTTATCCTTTTAAGTTCACCTAACGATGAAGTGACCAGGCGTTCAATTGCAGATTTAGATTATCAGGCACAGGTGAGCGAATGGATAGGCGCAGATGTGATCAATATTCATGGGGGAGGATCTTATGGCAACAAGTTGCAGGCTTTGGATCAGGTTGCACGAAATTTAAAGCGTTTATCTAAAGCTGTGCGTAGCCGGTTAACTTTTGAAAATGATGATAAAACATATACTCCGCAGGATCTACTGCCCCTATGCCAAAAAGAAGGAATTCCATTTGTTTATGATGTCCATCATCATCGATGCAATCCGGATAAATTAAGCGTTGAACAGGTGACTAAATTAGCTTTAGCGACTTGGGATCGTGAGCCGCTTTTTCATATTTCCAGTCCTAAAGAAGGTTGGAAAGGACCCAATACCAATCGTCACCATGACTATATTGATATCAAAGATTTTCCAAAATGTTGGCGGAGGCTAAATATTACTATTGAAGTGGAAGCGAAAGCCAAAGAACTTGCCATCCGACATCTCCATAAAAGCAACAGTTTCTAAGTTGTTGCACTATGAGTTACAATTCGCGGGAGTTTGGATACCAAACTAAAAATTAGAAAATCTTAGAAATTCGTGATATAACTTATTGGATTTATTAAAGTCATAGGGTCGGTAGCTCAGTTTGGGAGAGCGCTTCGTTCGCAATGAAGAGGTCGGCGGTTCGATCCCGCTCCGATCCACTTATTCTAACCCCTTCTATTTCTTACAAATTGGTCAAACCAGCGACGGGATAAAGTATTTTTGTAAGAAGTATCGAATAAAAAACCAGTAATACAGATTGATACGTTTTAGTACAAAATGTCAGATTTTTTAGCACATTTCTAGCACATTTTTAGCACATCTTTTTGTGTGGAATATGGCTTCATGTGCTAGAAAATTAATCTTGTAAATACAACATATAAGGTGTATTCTTATATTGAAAGGAATACGATGTTAAAGCATGTATATTTCTTTGTAGATGAGCATGGGCGCAGTCCGGTTGAAGAGTTTATAGGAGGATTAACTGAAAAAGAAGATATGAAGGTAAGGGCCTATATCAAGATATTAAAGGAATTTGGACATAATCTTAGGCGTCCAGTAGCTGATTATCTTGGGGAAGGTATCTATGAATTACGGCCACAGGCGCATCGGATTTTTTACTTCTTCTTTATGAAGGATTCAGCAGTTTTGCTTCATGTGATTAGAAAGAAGACAGACAAGATACCGATCAATGATTTTAATTTATGTATCAAAAGAAAAAAGGAAGTTGAAGCCTTAAAAAATATTAAAGATTCTGAAATATAAAGGAGTTTTAAAATGGCAAACGTTTCTATTAAAAAAGCAGATCATTTATTAGATGAAAAGTTAATGAAGCCAGAGGCTCGCAGATTGTATCAGATTGAGTATGCGAAAGTTCTTTTGGTTCAAAAGATCGCTGAAATGAGAAAGAAGAGCAATCTTAATCAAAAGGCTCTAGCTGAACGTTTGGGGGTGTCCCAACAGGTTATCTCTAGGATTGAAACGGGAGAGAAAGATAATTTGACTATTGATACATTAACTAGACTTGCTCGTGCTTTGGGGCATCAGATGAAGATTTCATTCCATAAAGTTACTAAAAACGAGGCTCCTTTAGAAGTATCCTAAAGAAAGAAGGATCTATGAGAACCTATAGAATTAAAGCTGTTCTAGGTAATTTGAAGGACAAGATTGTTTATGAGAGAGATTTTAGAGTTTTGCTAAGTGAAGCGTTAATCTTTCCTGCAATTTTGGG
>JADFYF010000115.1:0-449 GCA_015233165.1 Candidatus Omnitrophota bacterium | reverse complement strand
TAATCTTGATAGGTATTCTGATTATGACTAAAAGTAGAGTTTATATGATTGTTGGCGTTAGTATGCTATGGGCTGTGATTCCTTTTTGTATGGGGTTTGCATGTGGGGGAATGCTTTGGGCTATAATTATGGGTGGCACGGTTCTTTATATTGGGATTAAGGTTCATTTAAGAAACTTAGAATTTATTTGTATTGGTATGAAAATTGATGAATTAGATTGGAAACTAAACCACTCTTTAAGAAGACAAAATTTTAACTGATAATTATCTATGATTAAATTTCATTTCGAAAGTCAACCTATCACAGGTTTTGCAGCAGGAGAGGGGAAGCCAGGTGATGTAATTGCTGTTTGTACTAAAGTACCTTTAATTACAAGCGATGAACCTTTTTATTATGTGTTAATGACACAAATAACAAAAGTATTCTTGTCTAGAATTTCATTTCCTGTT
>JADFYF010000114.1:4241-4630 GCA_015233165.1 Candidatus Omnitrophota bacterium | reverse complement strand
TTTTTGTTTTTTTGGGCCATAGTCCATAAGTTCAATAGATGATATTACAACTGTCATCGCCAGCCCCGTATCAAAATCCTTCAACGCTTTTGTCTCTGAATTCTTTGACACCGCAGACCATGAATTGATCTTGAGCGGACGCCTTGAATTCTCAATGCCATTGAGAAAAAGCATGGCATCCTTGAAATTTGTCGAAGAACATGTAAAAGAGAGCGTCATTTCACGGTAAAAGGCGCCCCCTTCGGAACCTGGAGGCTGAAAATCAATGAT
The DNA here is from genome assembly GCA_015233165.1 of Candidatus Omnitrophota bacterium. Taxonomy (GTDB): domain Bacteria; phylum Omnitrophota; class Gorgyraeia; order Zapsychrales; family Fredricksoniimonadaceae; genus JACQCF01. The sequence continues at coordinate 4,360 of JADFYF010000114.1, read as the reverse complement.
AGAAATGTGGTACTGCTTGGCCAATTGTGTAACATACGATATCAGGTCATCCTCCGTGAAAGGAGCCGGCACGGCGCGTAATACCTGAAAAAGCTCCTTGTCTGTTTTCTCATAAGCTC
>JADFYF010000114.1:0-4135 GCA_015233165.1 Candidatus Omnitrophota bacterium | reverse complement strand
CAGAGCGATCGCAATATTAAGCGACAGGACCTGGTGTTCATTAATAAAATTACGGATGTCCTCTGGCTTAAAACCCTTGAGACTCTGCAACCCCGTTTTCATATTGCTCAATTGATCAAATTTCATTTACCCTCACATGAGATCCTGAATGCCGTGACTTTTTGGGTGTCATAGTTGTCTGCCTTGGCAAAGACAAGCTTGATATTCTTAAATAACGACAAGAAGAGATCATCCCCAGATGCCAGGCTTGTGGGAGTGTTTCATCCTGATGTCAGAAATACTAGGCTGGTTTTTCAAAATTCAAAAGATTTCTATGCTCCTAATACGGATAAGGAAAGCGCTGAGAAAGATAGAAAGTCATTTTTAGAAAGTATTTCTAAAGAACCGGATAAGCCTGTTGTTTTGCTTATTTTTGGACATGGAGAGTTGGATGGGACTGTCACCATTTATGGTTATGAGGAGAAAGATGCCGTTCAGTTTAATATAGGGGATGCTGCTGATGCCATTCTAAAAAGGGCGCAAGATAACGTTGTGGATTTATCAAAGGTGGGGATCCTTGGCGGGGTCTGTTATGGGGCTAATCATGTTAAGGACTTAGAAGATCTTATTAGGAAAAGAGCCCCTAAAGAATTAACTATAAAAGGAAAAATCATTGGGGTTGCCACAAGTAGTCTTTACTCGAAAGGAGTTTTTAGTGGTCTGGGTATTGATGTTGTCATAGAAAATTTACAGAGGAAAGCACATCTGGTTGGGAAAGAAGAAGTTCCTATTTATATTAAAATGGATGTCAATGTTTATCGTACGGTTAATGTAAGGAAACTTGAATTAGGCAAGATTACCATGGAGGATTTTATTGATGCGTCTGATGAGACCGACAAGATATATCCTACGTTTATCTTGCCAGATCCTGCGGATACTTTAGAAGGCCGCACTATTGTTAATTTGCAAGAGGCTAGATCATTCAAATCAAAGGGATTTGCCTATTGGGAGGGGGGTAACACCCAATTATCCAGTGATCAAGCTATGTTAGAAAAAGGTGGTATCGATTTTACCTCTAATAAAACTTTTCAGGTCAAGAACGACGGTAATGGCGAAATTAAATTTCACCTTGACTCCGCACAGCTCGTTCAATTGCAAAACGCCCCTGGTTTTATCCCGGTGATTATCAGTGTCCAGCCCATGACTGATCTCAAAGCCTTTTTGGGCATTTTACAAAAGTATGGTAATTCACCAAGGGTGGGGTAAACTATATTTATGAATTTTGATATTCACGGATTAAGGCGTAGTCTTGAGAAAGGTCGTGTACAGTGGCAACGACATGCCTTGGAGCGTATTTTTCAAAGAGGCATTAAACGAGAAGATGTTTTTAAAGTTCTTAATAAGGGAAAAGTCATCGAGGAGTATCTGGATGATAACCCTTGGCCATCCGCATTGTTATTAGGTTGGATTAGCGGTCAGCCGCTTCATGTGGTTGTAGCCTATAGTCATAAGCTTGGACAAGTTGCGATTATAACGGTATATGAACCCAGCTTGGATTATTTTGAAGATGACTTTCAAACAAGGAGAAGAAAAAATGTTTAAGAAAGACAATTGTCCTCTTTGCGGTGGGAAGAAACAACTAGGTAAGACTAATTTTACCGTGAGTTTGGGTGAGGGAATTTTAGTTGTTCGTGACGTTCCTGCATTGGTGTGTGGTCAGTGCGGAGAAGATTGGATTGAAGATAAAACTGCTTTGCGTTTGGAGAAAATTGCTGATGAAGCCCGTAAGAAACATCTTCAAATTGAAGTAGCCGCATTTTAAAAGGAGCTTTTCCTACAGGCAGGTGTTTGTATCGTGTTTCATGATGATTGTCTCATCCAAAAGTCCGCTTTGAGCTAGCTCCTGAAGAAAGGCGAGTGAGGTGGGGTTTAGGTTTTCATCCAGCAATACTCTCTGATCAAAGACAAAGCAGTGACCTTCAAAATAACCTAATCCGATCTCTTTGAAATAATTTAAGATTCCACCGTCGAGTTGATAGACTTCACGAAATCCTTTTTTGAGCATCAGGGGAGCGGCTTTTTCGCAGCGGATGCCTCCGGTGCAGAAGGTGACGATGGGGGTGTCCTTCCATTCCGCGGGGGCTTTGTCTAAATCCGCTTCGAATTCCGCAAAGTGTTTGGTGCCCAGATGAACAGAGTTTTTGAATTTACCGACCTGATATTCGTACTCATTGCGTGTATCAAGAATGACAACTTTTTTGCCTTCCTGAATCCAGCGATGCAGTTCCGTCGGGGTAATATAGGGAGCAGAATCTTTAGAGAGATCAATGGGTGTTGTTCCGGGTTCTGCCACGATAGCAGGTTTCACCTTCACCAGCGTTCGGGTAAAGGGGATATTCTGACTGTACGTGATCTTTAAAATAGGATGACTGCCGCCGATAGTCTTAAGCAAGAAGTCCATGAAGTTGTCCATGGCAGCTATGGGACCAGCAAAGGAACCGTTGATGCCTTCACTAGCGAGAAGAATGGTTCCTCTGATGCCGAGTTTAACCATTCGAGCTTTTATAATATTCTTAGTTTCTTCAAGATTGTAGGTGGGTTTGAAGAAGTGATAGAAGGCGATGTTTTTGATCACTACCAAAATCCTTCATGTTTATGATCTCTGAAATCTCCGACGAATCGCACTTCACGGTTCAGCTGTAAATCAAATTTATCTTTCACAACCTTCATCATTTGTAGGTGCAGGTCAAAGACATCCTGGGCGGTGCAGCCGGGACCTTTGACGATGATGTTGGCATGTTTCTCAAATATTTGGGCGCCGCCAACCTTTAGGTGTTTGCCGCCGGCATCTTCTAAAAATCCTCCGGTGACTTGTCTACGATCGGCCTTAGGGGTGGGTTCTATATTACGAAAGAAGCTGCCAGCACAGGGGAAGCGTGTTAAATCTGGATGCTTTTCGGCGCGCAGTTTGACAATCTCAGAACGTTCCTTGGCTAAGACGAGCGGGTCAGCGGGAGTTAAGGTAAAGGAAACGGAGGCAACAATCTCGTCGGATTCCTTTAAATGGGAATGACGGTATTGAAAGGCAAAATAGCTGCGATCTACCTGTTTGCTGTTGCCAGATTTATCGAGAATGACGGCAGAGGATAAGACATCTCCGACTTGTTTGCCCCAGGCCCCTGCGTTACCGACGACAGCCCCGCCCACCGTTCCGGGAATGCCGGTGGTGTAATTAAGTCCCGTTAGACCTTCCGAAACACAGAACAGAGCCAGATCGTCGAGGATGGTGCTGGCGGAAACGATGACCTCATTGCCGACACGTTCAATCAAAGGTTCCTCACTAAGATAGCGAATTACGGCTGTCGTAACACCGCTATCCGAGACAACAAGATTGGATCCGCCGCCGATCAAGATAAAGGGAGTCTTATTCTTAGACAAGGTCGCGATGGTCTTTTGCAAGTCATCAGGGCTCTGACATTCGATTAAGCAGGAACAAGGGCCGCCTAATTGAAAGGTGGTGTAGTCAGATAGTCGGGCGTTAGGAATGTGTTTCATCATTAAGATTCTTGAAATAGGAATTCACCGACGGGATTCCATGATTAATAGAGAGCGCTTTAAATCCCAGTTGAACCATATCCTCGGCCATAAACTGACTGCGTCCACCCTTGGCACAGAATAATAGGTAGGACTTGCTTTTATCAAACTGGTCAATATTTTCCGGAAACAAAGAAAAAGGAATCTGCTTGCACGGACGAAGCGGCGGCCAATCGGCAATTTCGGCAGGCTCGCGGATATCAATCATTTCATACTTGGTTAGATCTTCCTTGGAAATGCTGTGGATGTTGATGTCGACTGCTGTGGGTTTCATAGGATCACCGGGGTTTCGGTTCCACGAATCCATTGGCTTTGGCCGTTGGAGTAGAACTCTTTTTTCCAGATTAATAAACGTTTCTTGGTTTCTTCAATGATATAACGGGAAGCTTTAAAAGCTTCATCTCTGTGGATGCTCCATGCGCCAATCCAGGTGGCAGATTCACCGACTAAGACGTGCCCAATTCTTTGAATGCAAAGGGCGTTTTGAATCGGGAAGTTCTTCATCGCTTCTTGCAGAATCAGAGTACCTTCTTTTAAACAGGCCTCGCGCTCGGCGATATAC
>JADFYF010000113.1 GCA_015233165.1 Candidatus Omnitrophota bacterium | reverse complement strand
TCGCAGGTGTATGCGGATAAGAATAAGGTGGCAGGTGTTGGTTTTAATGACGTAGGGGCGGGTTCTAAACCCGCCCAAGAACAACGGGCAGGTTTAGAACCTGCCCCTACGGTAATGGACGTTAATACGATCTACCAACGCTATCTCCAAGCCTTCAAAAAAGGCGTCTATAACTACATTAGAGAAGACTCTGATCCCGTAACAAATGAAACAATTCCCAGAAAATATTTCTCAGGCGGATTTTCAGCTAAAGGGTTCACTGCCGATGGTACGATGACGATCGTAAATGAAAGAACTGCCGATTCAGCGATGCTGAATTCTTTGGGAAAACTTGCAGCTACGGTTGCCTTGATGACGGTTTTTGCTTCGCTATCTATGCGAGCAGAAGAAATTTTTAAAGATCGGCCTTCACCAATCCAAATAGATTATGAGGAACATATTGTGTCTGAATTAGATCAACTCTTAGAAGGTTTGAAAACGGAGAATAATCCCGAATTTCTTCAGAAAAAGGCTTTGGATTTACAGACGTTGATGAATAACAATATAGATAAGAAGCCCGGGAGGAAGATTGATAAGGGAAACACGGCTAAGCGTTTGATTGATTTCTTAAATAGTAAGCAGGATAAGGTCAATCGTGCTTACGTTAGAATGTTAGTTGCAGATTCTTTGAGTATGTTAAATACAGTTGAAGGAAATAAGTTTTTGATGGGGATGCTTAATGATCCGACAGAAGATCTTGATAAGCGCAAACAATTATTAAAACATATGGCTAAGAATCCTAATTCCCAGATGGTAGAAATGTTTATTCATCTATTTAGTCAGCCGGGTCAGAAGGCTTTTGAAATGCCCTCATCGATACTGACTGCCCTTGTAAAGTCTTTGAGAGAGGGTAAGATTGATGAACCGACAAAAACAAAGATTATCCAACTGTTGATTAACAAGTTGAAGGAGGAGCAAACCGATGAATTATTTGGAATGGTTGTAGATGCGTTAACTGGAAGAGGAGAAGATTTAGGTGTCATAGAGATATTGCATGCTAAGTTAGAGAAGCTAAATAAAGAAGGGGGTGAGATAGGTTATCGGCAACTCCTTGTTCATGCACTGGCTCAATTTGGAGAAGAAGAACCGTTAGGAATTTTTTATGCTGATAATCAGTCTTCGGAAGTGTATAGAACATTTCTAGGTGTAGCTAGAACAGCCCAGAGAGCCTGGGCTCAACATATTTTTTATATTATTCATAATAGATCTAAGGAAGACGCGATGAAAGAATTTATCAGCGTCATAGAGGATGTTAATGCCAGACTTTCTCTCAAGCAAAGCGCTATTGCAGGGTTTGGTGAATTAGGCAGGATAGATGAAATCTTTAAAGTATTAAGAAATCCTAAGACGGATAGTCGTTTGGCTTTAACAGCTGCTCGTGAGTTAGCGAGGCTTAAGGTAGCGAAAGCTGCAGGGGATATTTATCAGTTATTTCTTAGTCAAGTCAATGGTTCTTATTTAAAAACGGATGCGCTTAGAATATTGTTGGATCTTCCAAGTGATTCAACGAAAGGTTACCTCATTACGATATTAAATGATTCTAATACAACAAAGCATCAGTTAGAGGATGTTATTAAGCATCTGGGGGACAATAAGGTGTTAAATGCTTTGCCATCTTTATTGTCTCTCGATGAACCTAAAGGGGATCCCAATGATTACGGTAGGGGTTTTTCTGAAACGCTACGAGCAGCTATTGGGAATTTCAGGAATGTAAACGTGGGAGCTTTTTTAAAGGGGATTTTAGAGGGGCATGTTAAGAGAGGCGAGGAGTCTAAGGCTAGCCGATTAATCAGCAGGATGTGGCAAACCCATAATCCTGAAGTATTAGATATTTTGACGAATATTACTGAAGCTGCTGGGTATGAGATTACGGATGTTTCTGAAGCTATTGCTGGGGTAGGTCGAATGTTGCCTTTTCTTGATGGTGAGAATTTGAAAACAGCCAAGAATTTTTTGATAAAGAAATTAGAAGACAAATCAAGAACAAGTTATCGTGTTGCCGCGGCTTCAGCTTTAGACAAGGTTACTTTGAGCGAAGTAGAAAATCAAAAGGTGGTTAATGTTCTTAAGGGTCTTCTTCAGACTTCAGATGTTCAGGGTCAGCAATATTTAAAACATTTAGTTACAGAATATCTTTTGAATAGAACCTTGTCTCCAGACGAGATGAACAAACCAGAATACCAAAGAATAAAGTTTTTAAGGCAATTGTATGAGCCGTATGATGAGAATAGTCAGAGACATTTTGAGGCTATGGAGGCTAAGACTAAGGCGATAGAAGGATTAGGCAGTTTAGGTGAAGTTGGAAGAAAAGATCTTTTAGAGGCTTTGGCTCGTCTTAGCGGAGAGGTTGAAACTCTTATCGCTATTGAATTAGGAAGGCTTCAAGAACCAGAAGCGGCTCAAACGATTTATAGTTTGTATTCAAGGTTATCTTATAACAATCAATACAAGAAATCCCTGCTTAATGGATTGATTAAGATTAATGATAAGAAAGATAGTCCTGATAATACGGCTAGAGATTTTTTAATCTTAATATTAAACCGCCTCACCGAAGATGCAAAGACCAATGCTCGAGTGCAAGATAAAGACAAGGTAGATGGCACTGATGTTTATAATGTCATTGAATCCTTAGTCAAACGAGGAGATCAACGAAGAGATGAAGAGTCCTTAGAGGCAGTTATCCTTAGTATTAATGATGGCAATGGTGGCGTTGATTTGAATGCAGAAATAGCAAGGCTTTTAAGTGGAATAGAGAATAAGACGGTCTTAGAAGAAGTGTTAAATCGTATGACGAAGAAGTTTTTTGATCCCCGACGAACCATGGATTGGTTTGAGATGAATAACATTATAGAAGCGGCCTTTATGATCCGAAGTCCTGAGTCTGTTAAATATTTGATGACGGTTAATTCAACGTATGGCAGTGACAATTATGCAAAAGCGATTAAAGGGGTGGGAGAAGGATTGTCCTTTTTAAAGGGAGAAGAGCAAACAAAGGCGCAGGATTGGTTGATGGCTATTGTTAAGAATAATAAAGAATCCGAGAGGAATCGAATATCAGCGGCTTATTTCTTAAGAAAAGTAGCACTGTCCAGAGAGGACAATCAACAATTTGTTTCTATCGTAAAAGGGTTTCTTCAAAATGAAGGTATTCGTAATGATTTTGTAACACTTATCATTATTACATTATCTGGTAGAGAAGGTGGGTTAACAGAAGAAGAAAGAGCAAAGGTGCTAAAGAGGTTGGATCAGAAACATGAAGCGTTGGATGGAGTAGAGAAAAAAGTTAAAGAAACGCCGCCAACAATCATCCAGCCTCAACAAGGTCCTAATAATATTTCCATGAGCACTCCTGCTAAGGCAGGAGCTTCAGATAGCGCCATGACTCGTGGTGGTATCGATTTTAATGCGGATAAGATGAACCTACAGATTCAGAATAGTGGACGGGGGATTAAGTTTAAGATGGATCCGGCTATGTTGGCTCAATTGCAAAAATCCCAAGGGTTTGAACCAGTGGTTAATGCCATTGAGCCATTGGTGGATTTAAGGATGTTTTTGGAATTAAAAACCTAGAGCTATCCTTTGATATTTTTATGAGTCCCGTCACAGAACGGACCCTTGTTGCTAGCCTTGCATCCGCACCAGGCTACTTTTTTATCTTCCTCAATGTGAACTAAGATAGGTCTCATATTGGTGGGGCCATGGCTGCCATCGCAGAAGGGTTGTTTCTTGGATAAGCCACAGGCGCACCAGGCATAATTGCCAGCTTTCATATCTAGGATGTAGGGGGTATTTTGGGACATGATGTTTTCCTTTCGAATTAATTTTTTGTGATTATAACATAGTAAGAACTAAGTTTAGTATTTTTGTCATCCCTGCCTACCGGCAGGCAGGCCCGAACGATTTAGTCGGGGATCCAGGGGTTGCTAAAGTTCTAGATGCCCGACACAAACATTCGGGCATGACAGGTTTAACTATTTTCTCGTTGCATTTGTCCTGTTAACCCATAAAATAGCCACATGAAAAAATACGAATTTGTGATTGTGGGTTCAGGTATTATCGGTTTGACCATTGCTCATGCTATTAAGTCCCGCCAATCGAATGCCAGCATACTCATTATGGATAAAGAAGAGCAGGAAGCGGCTCACGCCTCTGGGCGTAACAGCGGTGTTCTGCACGCGGGTTTCTACTATACGGCCGACAGCTTGAAGGCCAAGTTTACCGTCGAAGGTAGTCGTGCCATGAAGGCGTATGTCCGGGCTCGTGGTCTTAAGATGAATGAGTGCGGCAAGTTGGTGGTAGCCACGAATGACTATGAATTAGCGCAGCTCGATGAGCTGCTTCGTCGTGGTCAGCGTAATGGATCTAATGTGACCCTTATTGATGAAGAACGCTGCAAGGATGAGGGCAATTAATGGGGTTCTCATTACTACAAATATGCCCTATCTAAAATACAAAATCAAGGCCTGGAGGGATATTTTAAGGAAACGCTAACTTAAGACTTGCGAATGGAAAAGATGGCCACATTGGCAAAAAGATTGCGCCAGAAATAAATGCGGGCGTTACAACCAATAGCGAGCTCCTGCTCGATGGTGATATGACGGGCTTTGCAGAATTCACGAAAATCTTTGATACTTAAAAAACGCAAATTAGGCGTGTTATACCATGTATACG
>JADFYF010000112.1 GCA_015233165.1 Candidatus Omnitrophota bacterium | reverse complement strand
AGAAAAGCAGCTGGAGCTAAGACGGATGTAGGGTTGGAGGAGTCTAAGAAAAAAATATTAGCGGCGATTAGGAGAAGTTTATGAAGGATGGGATCTTAAATATCAATAAACCAGCAGGAATCACGTCGCATGATGTGGTCTCCTTTATCCGTCGTAAGTTTAATATGAAACAGGTAGGGCACGCCGGAACATTGGATCCTTTGGCAACAGGAGTGCTGATTCTTCTGTTGGGAAAATCCACAAAACTTTCGGATCGTTTCATTGCTTTTGATAAGGCGTATCGGGCAACTTTAAAGCTTGGCGTTAAGACCTTTCCTATTCCTAAGGTCTGTCCGTCCTGCAATGCCCATATTGTTAAAGAAGATTTGGAACAGGTCGCGTATATCTGCGTCAATCCGTCGTGTCCCAAACAGTTGGAACGAGGTCTTTTGCATTTTGCGTCCAGAAAAGCGATGGACATTGAAGGTTTGGGTGAGGTGGTGGTGGCAGGCCTGTTAAAGCAGGGGCTCATTACCAAGTTTTCTGATATTTATCGTCTGAACAAGGAAGAATTACTGAAGCTGGAGTTGTTCGCCGATAAGAAGGCGGAAAATCTTCTTAAAGCGATCGAGGGGAGTAAAAAACAATCCTTATCCCGATTGATTTATGGGTTGGGGATTGCTAATATCGGAGAGAAGGCGGCGTCGGTTTTGGCAGAGCATTATGGATCCATGGATGAATTAATGAAGGCTACTTCCGAGCAATTGACTCAGATTCATGAAGTCGGTCCTGTGATGGCCTTATCCGTCGTAGATTTCTTTGCTCAGCCGGAAGTTCGTGATTTAATTCAGGATTTTAAGTCCTTTGGATTAAACATGAAGGAGCCTTTGAGAAAGACGTCGGATCGACTGGCCGGCCAGAAATTTGTTTTTACGGGAGAATTAGAAGGGTTAAGTCGAGATGAGGCAGGAGCCATGGTTAAGGCTCAAGGGGCAGAGGTGGTCTCGTCAGTGAGTTCAGCGACGGATTATTGCGTGGTGGGAGATAAGCCGGGTTCTAAATATACCAAGGCCGTACAGTTAAAAGTCACCGTTTTAAATCAGAAACAATTCGAGGAGCTTGTCCATGGCTAAATATGTTCTTAATCGAAGAATGCTTATGACTTTTGCAGCGATGCTGGTGGTGACTTTAAGCTTATCGTCTTGCGAAACTTTAAAGAAGAAATTTACTCGTAAAAAGAAGGCTAACCAGATGGAGAGTGCTGAGTTTCAACCTGTACTTGAACCTCAGGATTATCCAGCTCCGGAACATAACTCTGTTGAGATTTATAAGAGTCATTATGCGCTCATTAAGGTTTGGTATCATGATTTGTGGTCGGGTGTCAGTGAACGAGGCAACGATGGCGGGGTGTCCTATGCGATCAAGCAGACCCTGGATCACATTGAACAGATGAAGGCGATGCTAAAACCTGAGAAGGCCGCAGGTCTGACTCAATTGGCAGGTTTACTGAAATTTTATCAAGCTTCTTTAGATCAACCGCGTCCTGTTCGTAATTATTCTAGGATTCAAAGTGATCTTCGAGCGTTTGATCGCATGCTTCGTGATCAATACCGCCTTGATGTGATCAAGAGAGCTTTAAATAGTTAATGAAAGACATTATCGGCGAGTTTATCAATTATCTAGCCGTCGAGCGGGGTTTGGCTAAAAACACCTTGTCGGCCTATACCCGGGATTTAGAGAAGTACGTTGGTTATTTGGCAGAGACAAAGATCAGCAGTCCTAATGACATTATTCGCGAGCATGTGACGAATTTCATGATGGATTTAAAGAAGCATGGTCTTTCAGCCACGTCGATCTGTCGACATCTGGCCGCGGTTAAGATGTTTCATCGGTTTATGGTCAGAGAGAATTTCTCTAAGGATGATCCGACCACCCTGGTCGATACGCCTAAACTTTTTAAGCGTGTTCCTGAAGTCCTGACTCAGAAGGAAATTGAGGCTATCTTGTTGGCCGCTCAGAAGTCTAAGTTAGCCGCCAGACGTGATTATGTGATTGTTGAACTGTTTTATGCGTCGGGGATGAGAGTGTCAGAGTTAGTGGATTTAAAATTGACGAGTATTAACCTGGATGTGGGTTTTGTTCGAGCGATGGGAAAGGGGAGTAAGGAAAGAATTATTCCTATCGGTAAAAAGGCCCGTGAAGCCCTGACGTATTATTGCGAAAAGCTTCGTCCTAAGCTTGCCAAGCCTACGTCGGGGGATACGTTGTTTCTCAGTCGTTTAAGTAAGAAGATCAGTCGACAGTCGATATGGAAACTGATTAAGAGTTATGCGCGTTTAGCGGGGATTAAAAAGAATATCAAGCCCCACACTTTAAGACATACCTTTGCCACCCATCTTTTGGAGCACGGAGCAGATTTGAGATCGGTGCAGGAAATGTTGGGACATGCCGATATTTCCACGACGCAGATTTATACCCATGTGGATCGTGAACGGTTAAAGAGTGTGCACAAAGAATTTCATCCGAGGGGTTAGAAGGTCGGATGTCATCCCCGAATGTTTCTATCGGGGATCCAGGGTTGGCTAGTGTTCTAGATTCCCGACAAAAGCATTCGGGAATGACAAAGGTGAGAGTTTATAAATGGATTTATTAGCCAGATTAGATAAGAAACTTTTAAAGATCGTCGTCGAAGCAGGACAGTTGGCGGAATCATTAGGCCTGCGCGCCTATCTGGTAGGCGGACCTGTGCGAGATTTAATGCTTAAGCGCTCTAACGTGGATTTGGATATTACCGTCGAAGGTAATGGGATTCGATTGGCGGAAAGTTTTTCGGCCAAACATCCTCATTCCAAGTTGGTGAGTTATCCGGCCTTTAAAACAGCGACGGTAACCCTGGCGGATGGCCAGCAGGTGGACTTTGCAACAACCCGTAAGGAAACCTACAGTCAAGGCGGAGCCTTTCCGGCTGTTGTTGTATCGGATATTAAAGAGGACTTGTTCCGTCGGGATTTTACAATCAATGCCATGGCTATTGCGATTCATCCAAAGAGTTGGGGACAGTTGGTGGATCCGTATCACGGGGAATTAGATTTGAAACTCAAGAAGATCCGCATTTTGCATGATCAGAGTTTTCTGGATGATCCGACGAGAATTCTAAGAGCCGCACGTTTCAAGGGGAGGCTTAATTTTGTTTTAGAACGAAGGACGCTAAAATTTCTAAAAGCCGCCATAGAGGCTAAGGCTCTTGAGACGATTAAGCCGCAAAGGTATCAAAAGGATTTAGATAAGATCCTTAAAGAAAAGAAGTCTGAAGAGGCTGTCAGATGTTTGAAATTATGGAAAGCTTATAAGCCCACCCTCGGGGCAAAGGAGTAAATTTATGCGGATGGATAAGGTGAATGAATTAATTAAACGCGAATTGGGTAAAATGATTCTCATGGGGGATATCAATGATCCTCGGGTGAATCTGGTGACTATTATGAGTGTGGAAGTCAGCAAGGATCTTCGTTATGCGAATGTTAAGTTTAGCGTTTTACAGGATGATCCTAAGATGATCAAGAATGCGACCGAAGGGCTTGAAAGTTGCAGAAGTTATATGCGTAAACTGATCGGTCAGCGGCTAGCCTTGCGCTATACACCTGAAATCCGTTTTTATTTTGATAAGGGCGTCCAGTATGCGGCTCAAATTGATATGGCCCTGCAGGATATTAAGAAAAATCTTCCACCCATTGAAGAAGGAGAATCATGAGTTCTTTTAAAAACGTCTGGTCTGAAATCAAGAAGCATAAGAGAATTCTCGTGACAACCCATCATAACCCTGATGCGGATGCGGCCTGCTCCGCCTTGGCAATGACGCTGGTCTTAAAGAAGATGGGAAAGATAACAACGTTGGTTGATGAAGATGCCTTGCCCTCCTGGCTGGATTTTTTGCCGGGAGCCAAGACCTTTTATAAGAATGCAGATATCAAGCCTCCTGTTTTTGATTTGGTTATTGCCTTAGATTGTGGTGATCGTTTGCGTATAGGGGGCGTGTCCAAACTTATAAACGGACAAAAATTGATTAATATTGACCACCATATTAGTAATGATCTTTTTGGAGATGTGAACTTAGTCTTGCTTAAGTCGTCGTCAACCTGTGAGATCCTTTTTGATTTATTTAGATCCGCAAAGGTGAAGTTAACGAAAGACCTGGCTGTGCTTTTGTACGCGGGAATTATGACGGATACAGGATCTTTTCGTTATGACAACACAACGGCAAAGACCCATGAAATTATCGTGGAGTTGATGAGGTTTGGTTTAAATCCGGCTGATTTGTATCAGCGTTTGTATGTTGGTATTCCATCCTCCGATATCAAGAAATTCATTGATGTTATTCATAGCGCAGATTTGGTTCTTAAGAATCAGGTTTATTGTGTGATGCTGCCTAAGAAGGTGGTGGATAGTTTTTCTAAAGGGTTTGATTTGAAAGAAAAGATTTTTGGTTTTCTACGATCGGTCGAGGGGATTGAGGTGGTTGTGATCCTTCATGAAATTGCTTCTCATCTGACAAGGATTAATCTACGTAGTCAAAATGATTTTGATGTGTCTCAATTGGCTTCTTTGTTTCAAGGGGGTGGTCATAGAAAAGCAGCTGGAGCTAAGACGGATGTAGGGTTGGAGGAGTCTAAGAAAAAAATATTAGCGGCGATTAGGAGAAGTTTATGAAGGATGGGATCTTAAATATCAATAAACCAGCAGGAATCACGTC
>JADFYF010000111.1 GCA_015233165.1 Candidatus Omnitrophota bacterium | reverse complement strand
TCCTTAACTTGAACCACCGCATTGCTGCGAGCCAAGCCAGAATTAAAAAGCACTTTAAAAGCACGGCGTAAAGCAATCATCGCTTCCGATGTTAATCCCGCCCTCTTTAAACCAATTAAATTCAAACCTCTTAAAACCCCGGGATTACCGTCGACCATGGAATACGGAGGAGCATCCTGATTCACCTTGGAACATCCGCCGATCATGGACAAATATCCAATTCTGGCAAATTGATGAATCCCCGAAAGACCTCCAATGACAACTCTGTCTTCGATAGTTACATGACCTGAAAGCCCGACATAATTGGCCAAGACGCAATCGTTACCGATATGACAATCGTGAGCAATATGAGAGCAAGCCATAAATAAATTCCCATCCCCGACTTGTGTTGTCCCGCCACCATCAATCGTTCCGGGGTTAGCCGTCACATATTCACGAAAGATATTATTCTTTCCTATCTTCAAATAGACCTTATCCGTTTTACGATATTTCTTATCCTGAGGAGGGGCCCCGATAACAGCTCCGGTAAATAACTGACACCCTTCCCCTAAGGTTGTTGCTCCCGAAACAAAGCAATGATGACCAATGGTCACGTTATCTCCAATAACAACAGGACCCTCTATAACAGAATAAGCACCAATACTCACATTAGCTCCTATGTGAGCATCTGAACTAATAACAGCTGTTTCATGAACTTGATTCGACATAATTCTAGCCTTTTAAATACTTAGCTTCCGTATAAGAAAACAACATTTCTGCTTCCACAACAACTTCCCCATCCACCTTACCAACCCCTTTAACCGTCGCTGTACGTTCACGATCACGGACAATTTCAATTTCCATCAACAACTGATCCCCAGGATTGACAACCTTACGGAATTTTACTCCATCAATCGACATAAATAAAGCAACTTTATCCTGATGTTGTCCACTGGTTAAAACAATGACCCCTGCCGTCTGAGCCATTGCTTCAATCATCAGAACTCCTGGCATCACAGGCTTACTTGGAAAATGACCTTGAAAAAAACCTTCATTAAAAGAGAGATTCTTAATACCAATCCCCCTCTTACCACGCTCAATCTCAATGACACGATCCACCAATAAAAATGGATAACGATGAGGCAAAATCTTCATAATCTCATTAATATCAAAAACTCTACCCGTTGTCATAACTGTATTCCTTTGCTGTTGATAAATTAACCCAACTAAAGCACGATTCAAAGCATGTCCACTTTTAGAAGCAATTATTTTACCACGAATTGGAAAGCCCAACAAGTACAGATCACCGACAATATCCAAAACCTTATGCCTGGCACATTCATTGTCAAAACGAAAAGTATTGTCAATAGGACCTTCATTGGAAATGATCAGCGTATTCTTAGGACCAGCTCCCAGCCCTAGTCCACGCGAACGAATTTCCTGAGCTTCGCTTTCTAAACAGAAGGTGCGTGCAGAAGAAATATCCTGTAAAAAACTTTCTTTCTTAACATCAAAATAAACCGTCTGCTGACGTAAAAGAGGATGGTCATAATCTAAAGTATAAGAAATCTCAAACCCCTTAGAAGGAACAATCATAATACTTGAAGTGTCTTTAGAAATAACTATTGGCTGATAGACCTCTAAATATCGACGAGGTTTACCCAAATCGCTCATACCAACATGCTCAATGGCTTTAACAAACTCTAAACTACTACCATCTAAACCAGGAACCTCTGTGCCATTAATATCAATACAAAGGTTATCAATCCCTAAACCGCTTAATGCGGCCAACAAATGCTCGATCGTCATTACACGAATGCCATTCGATTCAATGGCGGTACATCGTGTAACGGCAGGATCCATCACAATCGAAGATAACTCCAACTTAATCCGAGGGCTACCAGACAAATCAACGCGACAGAAATGAATCCCTTCATCAGCTTTAGCTGGTTTTAAGGTAACTGTAACATTATTTCCTGTATGAAGACCAACTCCGGAGAGGGTAACAGCAGTTTTAATTGTTTTTTGCATCTCTATTCTCTAACTCTTCCACCTTCTTCTTTAATTCC
The DNA here is from genome assembly GCA_015233165.1 of Candidatus Omnitrophota bacterium. Lineage (GTDB taxonomy): Bacteria > Omnitrophota > Gorgyraeia > Zapsychrales > Fredricksoniimonadaceae > JACQCF01. Next base: position 2,698 of record JADFYF010000111.1, on the reverse strand, counting down.
TGAATCATCGCCACATAATGATCAAGTCTTTGAATATGGGCATTATTCTTAAAAGCATCTCTCAATGGCTGGGCGGGAGATCCAAAGACTTGCATCCCAGCTTTAATGGATTTACTAACCCCTGACTGAGCAGCGACGACAGCACCATCACCGATAGTTAAATGGCCTACAATTCCCACCTGTCCAGCTAGGATAACATGATTGCCAATCAGGGTGCTTCCCGAAATACCCACCTGAGCAACAATTAAACAATGTTTTCCAATAATAACATTATGGGCAATATGAACTAAATTATCAATTTTTGTACCTTCACCAATGACCGTTTTATCAAATCTTGCACGATCAATCGTGACATTAGCCCCAATTTCCACATCATCTTCAATAACAACCGTCCCTATTTGAGGAATCTTCATATGCTTGCCATCGACCGTCACATACCCGTATCCATCAGATCCAACCACTGTTCCTGAATGGATAATGACATTGTTTCCAACCCAAACATTCTCACGTAAGGTTACATGAGTGTAAATTAACCCGTTGATTCCAACCTTAACGTTATGCCCAATATAAGCATGGGCATAAATCTTTGTTCCATCTCCAACAACAGCCTTAGGCTCAACAACCACATAAGGCCCAATAGCAACATCCTTACCCAGTATGGCATCTTTGGCAATAATAGCTGTCGGATGAACACCCGGATTAATTAAAGGAGGATTGTCTTTAAGAAGATGATTAATAACTTGAGAAAAGGCAAACGAGGGATGTTCGACCCTAATAACAAGTTTCCCCGGCAAAGACATCTGCCGGGGAACAATGATGACGCTAGCCTTGCTTTCCTTGGCTAAAGGTTCATACCTTGCATTAGCTAGGAAGGATAAATCCCCTTCCTTTGCTTCTTTAAGACCTGCACATCCGGTAATTTCAACTTGTCCATCACCGACAACATCTCCATCAATCAATCTTGCAATATCGGTAATGGTCATTTTCATAAATCAATTACTTTTTATAACCGGCATTAAGAGTATCTAAAACGGTTTTTGTAACATTGGATTCTTGATCACCATAAAGAAGAACGGTATCATTAAAGATATAGTTATAATTGTCTTTTTTAGCCATATCGCTAACAATCTTTTCAATCTCTAAGATAATCTCTTTTCTCATATCTTCGAATTTCTTAGATAATTCAGCTCTTTTTTGTTTTTGAAAATCTCTTAAATCATTAGCTTCTTTTTCAATAGTGGCCTGAAGTTTTTGTTTTTCATCGTCTTTCATTAAGGCTAATTTGCTTTGTTCATCACGAATATTCTTTACTTTATCATCAATCTGGGACTGAGCAGCTTGAGTCTCTTTTTGTAAAACAGCATCAAAATCCTTAGTCTTTTGATAATTATTAAAAACATTACCTAATTCAACATAAGCGATCTTCAAATCTTTAGCATGAGCTGTTGTAGATAAAAACAAACCTAATAATAGTACGGATAATAACTTTGCTACTTTCATACTTTCCTACCTCCCTGCCTGCCGACAGGCAGGCTTAAGATTGTTAATAAATTAAAAACCTCGACTGACGCTGAAATAAAACTTACCACCCTTTTTATTTGTTCCATCAGATTGCTTATTTAAAGGGAAACCATAATCCAAATTGATCGGACCAATAGGAGTTTTAATTCTAAGGCCTGGGCCAAAACCCGACTTAAGGCCACCATTACCGTAATCCTTAGCTTTTGACCAAACATTACCTGTATCAAAGAAAGCAGCTCCTTTAATAATGTCAATAATAGGAACCGTATACTCAACTGTTCCTAGAATAGTCGTCTCCCCACCAATAGCGTCTTGACTAGGATCATCAATAGGTCCAACCTTACGTTCATCATAACCACGAATACTTCTTTCACCCCCAGCAAAATAACGCTCAAAAATAGGAACACTTTGAGAGCTTCCATACGCCTTAATAAGACCTGTTTTCCCCCCAAACTTTAAAACAGTTAATGTTTCACTAAACTTTAAAGGAAGGTAATATTCGCCGACCGTTTGGAAACGATAAAAATCTTTATCCCCTCCTAAGAAACCACCCGCTAAATCAGCACTATTAACCCACAACCACCCTTTAGTAGGATTCAGTGGATTATCGCGATAATCATGTGTTAAAGATAGACCTGTGGAACTTACAAGATTCGTGCCCTCTTCTGCAGCTAGATCTGGAGCCACATTGGAATCCATGTTACCTATCTTAATTTGCTCTAACTTATAGTAAGAACCTAAGGAAAGATTATCATTAAAACTCTTTCCTAAACGAACATCTGCACCTATACGTTTTTCATCATAAGCATAACCATTACTACTATCTTTCTTGGTATTTGTAAGGAAGCCATCAAAACCAGCAGAAACAGGATAATCAAAAACCCATGGTTCTGTGAAACTTAAAATAGCCTGTTGCTGGGTCGATCCCAGCTGTCCTCTCAGTTTTAAGTCCTGGCCACCACCTGTAAAGGAAGGCCAATTGGCAAAATCAAAATTCTTTTGCTCAACCTCAGCAAATCCTACCAACTTATCTACCGTACTATAACCACCACCAAATGAAAAAGTTCCTGTTTTGGCTTCTTTAACTTGAACAACTAAATCTTTTTGATCAGCAATATCAGTGTCTTCAATGTCATATCCAACATCTTCGAAGTATCCTAAATTACGTAAACGTTCT
>JADFYF010000110.1 GCA_015233165.1 Candidatus Omnitrophota bacterium | reverse complement strand
CTGGCGGAGAGGCAGGGATTCGAACCCTGGATGGGCATGCACCCATAACGGTTTTCAAGACCGCCGCATTCGACCACTCTGCCACCTCTCCAAAAGTCGTAAAACTAGTAATCTCGTACACTTACAAACTATAAAATCTATATCAATCTTTCTATTTCATTTGGTGTCGAATTAATGACTTAAAAAGACACCCATGCCTCAAATCAGGGCAACGAAAGTTTTTGATTCTACACGTTTCCATGGTATTTGCAAATCCTGTTTTCACTTCTTCGCTTCTTTGATGAACCTAGTCGCTTGGGTTGCAATCTTTAAACCACATGCGAAACTTTCTAGATTGCGGCTGGAGCCGAATCAACCTCTTTGATCTTTAAATGATCAAATTTCAACCCCCTCCAAGATATTGCCCGCTGAACCGCACTTTCCGTCTCAATTGTCTCAATAACCTTGCCGTTAGCATCCTTTTTAACCTGAACCTGCTTCTGAACAATCAACGACGCACAACTGGTTAACATTAAAGTACTTAATACGATGATGACAAAATTCATAATTACTCCTAGCATTCTAAATTATCTTACCTTGTTTTAAACGCCACGTATCCGCGTCCCACTTGAGAATCTTAGTCTTTTTAGGAGGAGAAGGATCATCAAGTTTCACGACTGAATCATTCGTTACGTCAAAGTTCTGAGGAAATATGGCCAAACATTCAGCCTGGGAAAACTTAGAGGGATATAAAATGCCTTCAATCCCTGCCTCAGCGACTAAGCGACCGAAAATCTGAGAAATAGATGGCACCTCAAATAACATTGGCTCTTTTCTCCAAGTAGAACTTATTAAGGCTTCCACTAAATTGGAAACAGTTGTGATAGGTTCAGGCTCCTCGATGCCAAGCTCCTTAGCTGCACTTCTCACATGTTTAGGAACATTGAAATCTCGAATAAGATCAACAAAGAGCTCTAATTTCTGAATATTGGATAGGTTAATGACACTTCCAAGACGACCACTGACAGAAACAAAGCTCAACGAATCTTTACCCGCTAAAGCAAAATCCAATGCTTGATTCTCTTTGCCCGGATCAATCCGTTGACACAAGAATTCTTCAAGAGAGGAATTCCTATCCTGAGCGATATAAAGTGCCGGAAAAGCAGGAATTTGGGAAGAATAAATATCGGCAATATTAAACCTTCCCCCCACCTGTTCCTTGCTGCTTCCAGAAATAGACAAAGGCTCCGTCGAATATCTGCGTTTAATTGTTCTTTGCCATTTCTCAAACTTGAAATTCTTCGTCGATGCCAGATACAATGACTCTCTTAACTGATCCGAGACCCTCGAGCACTGAAATAAAAAATCAGTATAAGAATCCCAATGCAGCCTTAAAAACTTCTCCCTGATCGCGAGCCACTGATCAATATCTCTGGAGGAAAACTGATCCAATACAGTCGCTTCTGTTTTCTTTGGTTTAGACACCGGAAACAACGTATCATCCATCATAGGATTACCCCTTATTTTCGACTAAAGCATCGACGACAAACCGATATAATCTCTTGAATTTCCCCAACCGAATCATATCTCTAGGCGCATCATAACCCAGAAGAGGATTAGGGGACATAAACCATATCGTTGTCTTCTTAGCATCCCCATTAAAATGAATGGACACCTGATTTAAAAGAATCGCCCACTCCCCCAAGCGTTCTTTTAACTCGACGGACATTTTGTCATCATAACGAATGGAACTTTGAAGGATCCCGGTAGCTTTAGATACATCATCATTCTTAAAATTTAGCAATTCCACCACCCGATCATATCTGAGTTTATCTCCCTTATAAAGAGACAAATAATCATCAGAAACCGTATCAAACAAATCTGCATTTGAAATCTGCATATTAACTTCACCCCTTTCTTTGTCTACAGTTGATTGTATTTCATATTCTTACCTTTTGCCTTCTCCACTGGATATTTCTTCGCGTTCTTCTTCATTTTATTAACAATAGATTTACGCAAATCTACGTCTAAATTATCCGCCAGTTCAAATAGATAAATCGCTACATCCGCAAGCTCCTCAGCAATTTCGTCTTTACAGTTCTTTCCGTGCTCTATAACTTCCTGGGGAGACTTCCACTGAAAATGTTCTAAAACCTCATAGGACATGCTACCGCTCTTAATTAAGTCAATAATACTTAAGGGATCAACCTTAGCCTTAGTAATAGTCAACTGAGGTCCCAAAGGCGTATCTACAATATTCACACGACCCGCTAAATTAGCTAGTTCAATATTGGCAATCTTGTTATATCCATGGCGACCTGAAAAAACAACCAGCTTCTCGATAAAGACATCTAGCTCTCGACGAAAAGAAAACTTCTTATGAGTACAAATAAACCCTTTTTGAGCATGATGGATATAAATAGGCTTAAGGGCATTAATCACAACGTCTTCCACCTCAGGATCACAAAGAATCTCTTCTAACAAACCATAAGAAAGCAACCCTTCAATGAAACGGGTCTTTTCAGAGGCTGTAGGGAATTCCCGACGAAATTCTCCCACGCTGTCGGTCTTTAAGACGTCTTCTAAGGCATACGCCGCCAAGGCCCTTCTCTCCTCATCCGGTAAAAGCAAGGCCATCTTCCCTTTTAATCTGGCTAAAACTAAAGATTGTAATTCGAGATTGCTGACTTTATTCATAAGTTTGGCTCACAATACCTTTGACGCTATCCATTCTCAGGAATGGTTAACGTTTAACTATTTCTGATGCCATTGGTCTAATAACCGATGCATATCCGTAGAAGAATTCTTAGCAATTTGATTACAAATGAAAATCAATAAAGAAAAGGACCATACATCTTCAGGTCCAACCAAGAGCCCTGTCGACGTATTCTCCTGAGACTGCATCTGATTGCCAAAATGCTTAATCGCTTGATCTAGGTTGCCCTCAAAAACATCTAAGGATGACGTTGTATTATTATACTTCATGGAAGGCAAAGAAATTCCTCTAACAAGAAGAAAATTAATCATCGCATCACTGTCTAAAACAGGAGCATCGTCACCATCAAAACCATCAAACTGAGGAATATTGGGAGGCAAGATCAAGGAAGGTTTCTGGACGAGAACCTCCCCTTTGCGTACAACAGTATCCCCAGGATTAATGGATGACGCCGATAAAAGCACATACGGCACATGCGTATCGGCAAATGTCTGTAAAGACAAAACGCGACTACGAATAATATCTGTTTTCTTTAATGCCTTCTCAAAAGCTTCTTGGATGTCCATAATTGAAATATCTAAAAAATAGTTTAACCCTATGTATTAAGGTTATTATACTGAAACAAAAATAAAAGACTAAAATATGTTTAAGAAACTCTTTAACGTCCCCTCAATCAACCTTCTAATTACCATCCTATCGATAGGTATTGGATTCTTTGTATACCCACAAATAATTTCGAACATACACAAAATAACTTATTCTATCAATACAGGCAAGACAACAACTCCCACTCCTATGCCACTGTATGGTTTTAAACATTTGAAAAACCCTGATCCTTATTATAAAGAAATCACCTTTGCTGCAGACTTTGCAGCCGTTTATTATACGGCTAAGAACTTTGATAAACCTAACATTTATTCTGGACAATATGAAGCCAACCATAGACCCGTTCTGTATCCTCCCATCATCTATTACACTTACAACAAACTGTTCTGTACATATCCCTTTCCCAAAGCTGCATTATTACATCTTCTTCTACAGGCAATTTTATTATTACTATCGTCCTACTTTATTCTTAGATATTATAAATTAGAAATCATGTTTATCCCTGTATGCATTTCCTATTCCCTTATTTTATTCCTTACTCCTGTTGGACTCTCAGAGTTTGAACGTGGTCAATTCGACATATACCCAGCCTTATCTATTCTTTTCTTTATGTTTGGCATTTATGAGTCCAACAGCCCTGCCTTTGCTTATTCAGCCCTCTTTGCCGCATTAAAATGGACAATAGCGCCTTTCTTTATACAAGGCTTTATTATTTATTTGTTAATATCCAAAGACAATAAGAAATTTAAATTCTTAGGAATCTTTACCGGCATTCTTTTGTTGACCCTAGCAATATTTCCAGAACAATCCATACAGTACCTACAAACCCTTTACAACGCCCAAAACCATCATAGAGAAGGATTCTCAGGTATTACAAGAATTCCTGCAGCAACGATAATCTTTATATTTATTCTTAGCTTATTACTATATTTAATACCTTTAATAATTCATGAAAGAAAGAACCTTTTTCTAAAGACCTTCCTTCCCTATATGAGTGGCTTGGCAGTATTAGATCTTTTTATTCCTTCAATCGCTTGGGAATATAGAGCCATTTATCTGATTGGCTTTATTCCAATGGCCATTATTTGGATCACAAAATATACAAACAATTCTCTTTATAAGTACAGCTTTCTTGGCTCCTTTATTCTAATCATATTCATTATTTTTCATGGAACCTGGATCATTGGAAAGTTTCCTATCAAACTCACCCTAATAACCTACGTGATTTATTATGTGGTTACTGTTTTTATCTCTATATCTACTATTACTCTAGAAAAAGATCCTACTCCTCCTAATCACTCTTTCAAATAATTCCCATAGTCCTTAGCCTTTATATACACAATGATATAAAACAGCATTACAAAAGCCACATGGTCAGGGGTTATGAAATATATTTACTAGAGGATGATTTTATATGATAGATGTGGTTTTCAATAGCAGGCCATACTGGCGGAGAGGCAGGGATTCGAACCCTGGATGGGCATGCACCCATAACGGTTTTCAAGACCGCCGCATTCGACCACTCTGCCACCTCTCCAAAAGTCGTAAAACTAGTAATCTCGTACACTTACAA
>JADFYF010000010.1:16610-42449 GCA_015233165.1 Candidatus Omnitrophota bacterium | reverse complement strand
TTCTCCGCTCATGTGTAAAGTCAGAAATTAAATGAAATACTGAACGATCGTCCATAAAAATGATTATACCTTAAGCTTTTATAAACCTAAAAACATTCGTAAATTTACCATAGGCACAATGCTGATAATCACCGGATAAAAGCCAGGAGCGTTTTGGAGTTGGGCTAATTGGGCTGAATCAAGATGGAATTTGATCCTCTCACCATCGTTCTTAACTTCCAAAGCTTTGTCAGAACTTAAGTCGATACCACCTGTCTTCTCATCGGCATTCATCGCCTTGTCTGCCGATACTTCTTCAACTGATAGGCCTTTTGTTATTCTTAAAGTATTTACGATTTTTTGGTAGTGAGCTTTTCCTACAGCTACAATCATGTTTTTCCCGTACTTTTGTATAATATTGGCCATTACATTTGTTCTTTTATCAACAAGCTCAAAATTTTCATCGTGGTTACTGACATAACTATTAAAAAACACTTCATAACGGGCGCCCATGCGCCCTTTGATATCATTAATTCTTTGCATGGCTGATTTTTCAAATTCCGGCACATCAGACAATCGTTGCAAAAATTCAAAATCATCTTTCGGAAGTATCCCTTGGGCTACCATCGATTTTAAAGAAGCATTGATTTGCGAACCTTCATTTAAATTACGTATTTGCTGCTCCATAAGAGTTTTGTCTTCTAATCCAACATAAGGCATTCCCGCAAATTTTTTGTTTTTAACCGCTAAGTATTGATGGTAAGTTAAAATCTCTAAAGTGACATAATCTATGGCTTTCTCGAGATCCACTGACTTGTCTCCTTCAAAAATCATTGTTAATGATGCTCTAATTCTATTTATACTTTCCTGAAGGTCATTAATTTCACTCAAATCCCTGTATTTTACTCCTTCAAAAGTCTTTCCTTCCAATCCAATTGCAGTTATTTCCGGGTGCTGTTCTATTTGCTTCTCTACTGCTTTTATCACTAGACGATACGACTCAAGACCTTCCTTCTCCGCGGACAACATATTTTTTATTTGCTCTGCTTGAAATATCCTCAGGCTATCATTATGAGAAAGAGCTTCCATTAGAGACGCATCAAGCAATACATTCTTTAACTGCCTTCTTGTAAATGGGCTAGGATGCCACCTTATACTTATTACAACAGCACTTTGATTAGTTTGATTCTGTGATATCCCTGAATTAAGTGTGCTGTGACTTCGTCTCCAGATCTCTACTCCTGTAGCAAGCAACCCTACTCCCCCTGCCGTCAATAACGACTTTTTGATCCATTCTCTTCTGGTCAAATCTTTAGCGGATTGAGAGCCGGGTAGAACAAAAAACTTAGCAAGATCATCTTTAGGGATTCCCACAGACTTAAAATCATCCCATTTCAAATCGGTAATGTTTGTCTTACTCTGAATAATTCTAAGCATGACGGATGCTTTAGAGCGACGTCTATCTGGCCTTTTCTCTAACTGCTCTAAACCTTTTTCAATTGATGGTAAGTCGGCATTCTTATCGAGTATGATGACCGCCATCGCCTGATCCCCTTGGATGCTGTTGATTGGCTGCATCGCCTTATGGACCCTTAAAGCAACAACGTAATGATTCCTTTTCAACTCTTCAATACTCCCCTGATTTAATCTCTGCAATAAGTTTATGACTTGATCAACCTTACTAAAAGCACTCACAAAAATAATGCCCCCATCAGAAAGAACTCTTAAAACATTTTTAGCGATTAATTCCTGTTCGGTTAATGAATCAACTCCGTCGATAACGTTTAACAAACTGATATAATCATAGGTTGAAGAAGGTATCTTCGCATCTTGTATAGGCACAGAGAATATATTCTCAATCAAAATTTTATGACCACTTTTTCTTAATCTTTCCAAACCATTTTCAAACTTTTTAAGATAAGGTTGATTCAAATATGTTTCAGGTTGAACAACGTCAATTTTTAAATTCTTAGAATAAGCATATATGAGATGGTCAAAGGTAGAGCCAGGACCCACACTAAGAATTCTCTGACCAGGTTGGATCTCTAAATTGTCCATTAATTCGACGGTATGGATGTCATCAGAATCCCCTGTATAAGTCGTTGTATTTAATAATCCTGCTATTATTTTATTCCCATCGGAAAACATCGAAAAATCAGCTGATTTTAAATCAACATCAACCTTCATCGCTGCATCTGGTAATGGGCCAGCAATATTAGTCACAATGGTCATGGCATGATCTAATGGCAGAGCCGTCCATCCGCCGGAGAAATACTTTCTTGGGATAGTCTGTTGGGTAACAGGATCAGGTTCTTCCTTAATATAGTTGTAGACGCCTTTCTTGAAGGCTTGGAGATATTGCTGGTAAATTGCCTCCTTGTCATCCCCGAATGTTTTTGTCGGGGATCCAGGGTTGGCTAAACCTCTAGGTTCCCGACTAAAACGTTCGGGAACGACAGAAGTAGAATATCCTACACCCGCCACCTTATTCTTATCCTCATATACCTGAGACAAGAGGCTGTCCTTGATTTTCTTCTTGTACCACGTCGCTAAAATCAGTGAGTTATAGACTTGACGCAGCTGGGCGAAGTTCTTGCCTTCGTTGATTTCCTTCGTTAATTCAGGTATTACAATTTCACGAACAATCTGGGATCCTAGAAGGTTTATTTCCTCCCCCTTGTGGGGAGGATTAAGGAGGGGGGATTTGTTAACATATCCCCCTCCCCTAGCCCCTCCCACAGGGGGAGGGGAATCATGTTTCGTCATCGACAGGTAATCCTGTTCCAACATCACCTTCAACCTAGCCTCCACTACATACGCCGTCCCTGCCTTAGAGTTTTCATACACCACCGCCTTCTCAGGAACAATCCAAACCTTATTAAACGTGTTCACGGGAATATTCGTCGTCCCATACCTCTTAGCAGCTTCTTCGTAGATTCGCTTCCAGAACTTCTTGCCTACTTCATCTTCAGGATAGATCAAGGACGCTGTTATCTGCTTGAGCATGTAGTCCTGCGCCAACAAGTCTCTGCCCATCTCGGTTTGGCCGAATGAGTCAGGGACGATTCGGTCCTTTTCGTACGGAGACAGGTTGACCCAGAGGTCTTTTTCGGGTGTGGTGAGGCTTGCGAGGAAATATTTGATAAGATGGGTGGATTCTTCCCGTAGGGAACGGTCGCGACCGTTCCCTACATTTTTGGAATCACCCGCATCCAAAATAAACTCAAACCGAAAGGGATTATCCGCCTGAACCTTGATCCCTTTAAGAATAGGAGGATTAAATTCCGGACTTAAGTGAACCATGACGCCTGGGGCAGGCAAGGTAAGTTCCTGGGCATAGACAGGGTAAGCCCCTATCTGTCCCGTTACCAAGAAACACAGAAGAATAACTATAGATACTGCTCTTTGCATGATTACGGAAGTTTACACGATATTTAGATATGCTGCCACTTTGGGAAGTTTTTCTGTTGAAGCTTACACATCTTCGGAACCTTTGGCTCTCTTAGAACAACTTACTACCTAAATCTTCGGTACTTTTACCCTTTTCAGGTACCGAAGTTTCTCAATCTTCGGAACTTTTATGTACCAGGGTGTTTCTAGATTGGCTTAGTTAAACGGTGTAGAACGCTTAGGTAAACATCTCTGCGGTGACCAATTTTAAGAATAATGATTTGATCAGTTTCAATGCGGTAAATTATTCTATAATCCCCCACTCTTAATTTCCGATGCCCTTGGAGGCTTTTGCGTAGAGGTAAGCCATAACTGATAGGATCAAGGATAAGTCTACTTTCGATGGCTTTTTGAAGGCGTTTTCGGATGTTAGCAGGAATGTGGGCTAAATCATCAGCAATGTCATGATGATAAAGGAGTTGGTAGGTCACTACTTCCAAACCTCAGCGTGAGAAAGAGACTTTTTTTGCGAGAAGGTTAATTCTCGTTTCTCAGCGATTTTTTGCCAATGATTGTCTTCATGGGTATCTAATGCTTCTTTAATCAAATCTCGAGCCATGGTAGATAAAGAAACGCCCTGAGACTTTGCCAAATGATCCACTCCTTTCATAAGGGTGGGTTCTAGAACTACATTTAATCGGGGATTCTTAGTAGCCATATTGATAACCTCCTAACAGAGTGTAGCATAAGTGATGCACGATAACAACCCTTTCCTGCCAAATCAACCTACACCTCATCATACTTCTGCTTCAAAGCCGCCGTTACGGCTGGGTCTGCTAGGGTAGTGATGTCTCCCAGGGCGCGGCCTTCGGCGATGTCTCTTAACAGACGGCGCATGATTTTGCCGGAGCGGGTTTTGGGGACATCGGCGGTGAAAATGATTTGTTTAGGTTTGGCCAGGGATCCTATTTTTAAAGCAACGTGTTCCTTGAGAATTTCTTCGGCTTCCTTGGAGGATTTGTTCTTTTCTTTGAGAATGACAAAGGCCACAATCGCTTGCCCCTTGATGTCATCGGTGACGCCCACGACAGCAGATTCTGCCACCATGGGATGATCAATCAAAGCGCTTTCAACCTCAGCGGTAGAGATGTTGTGACCTGCCACCAGCATGATGTCATCGACACGTCCCAGGAACCAGAAGTAACCGTCCTTATCCCGCTTGGTGCCGTCGCCGGCGAAGTAGTTCTTGCCCTGCCACTTGCTCCAATAGGTTTGCTTATAACGTTCAGGGTCTCCCCAGATGCCGCGCAGCATGGATGGCCAGGGACTGGTGATACTTAAAAAACCTCCGCCTTCCTTGATCACTTCGCCTTCTTCATTGAGAATTTCAGCATCAATCCCCGGAAGTGGTTTAGTCGCTGATCCGGGTTTCATGGTTGTCATTCCTGGCAAGGAGGTGATCATAATGCAACCTGTTTCAGTCTGCCACCAGGTATCGACGATGGGACAACGTTTCTGTCCGATATATTCGTAATACCACATCCAAGCTTCAGGATTGATAGGTTCTCCAACGCTGCCTAAGAGTCTTAACGAGGAGAGGTCGCATCCCTTGGGGTATTCCTCTCCCCATTTCATAAAGGCGCGAATGGCCGTCGGCGCTGTATAGAGAATGCTGACCTTATATTTTTCAATAATCTTCCAGAAACGATTACGCTCGGGAAAATCAGGAGCCCCTTCATAAATCACCTGGGTTGCTCCATTAGCCATAGGACCATAAACCACATAGCTGTGACCTGTCACCCAGCCCACGTCGGCCGTACACCAGAAAATGTCATTAGGTTTTAAGTCAAAGACAGAATACGTCGTGGCTGTCACGCCGGTTAAATAGCCGCCCGTGGTATGAACAATCCCCTTAGGCTTGCCGGTCGTTCCTGAAGTGTAGAGAATAAAAAGCAGATCTTCGGATTCCATCGGTTCAGGTTCGCAATAGGTCTTGGCTGTCTTTGCCAGATCATGCCACCAATGATCACGGCCGCTCTTGATAGGAACTTCTTGCTTTGTTCTTTGAACGACAATGACATCCTTGATCGAAGGCGTTTGCTCGACGGCAGCATCCGCAATGGTTTTGAGAGGAACAATGTTGCCACGACGATATCCCCCGTCGGCTGTGATGAGCAACTTGGCCTGAGCATCATTGATGCGATCACGCAGGGCATCGGCAGAAAAGCCTCCGAAGATAACAGTATGAGCCGCGCCGATACGACTGCAGGCGAGCATGGCCACAACAGCCTCAGGAATCATAGGCAGATAAATCGCCACCCGATCCCCTTTCTTAATACCAAGTCCCTTGATAACGCTCGCCATCTTATTGACCTGTTCGTAGACATCCTGATAGGTAAGGATTTGGGTATCACCATTTTCCCCTTCCCAATAGAATGCCACCTTGTTACCCATGTTGGCCTTAATATGACGATCCAGACAGTTGTAGCTGGCATTGATTCTACCGCCGACAAACCATTGGGCAAAAGGACGATCCCATTGAAGTGTCTTCGTCCAAGGAACAAACCATTCCAACCGGCGGGCACAATCTTCCCAGAATTTGAGTCGATCGTGATTGGCGTCTTGGTAAATTTTTATGTCTTTATAATTGGCGTGGGATTTAAAAATTTCGGAAGGTTCAAAGCGACGGGATTCATGGAACAAATCATCCACTTCCGTCTTCTGGTGTTTCAAAGGGTCCATAAAATACATTCTCCTATTTTTTAATATATCCCATCACATCTCTGAATTTAGGATGATCGGCACCACGGATTAATTCACAGATCAGAGCTTCACCGACGGTCACCGTCATACCTTCTTGTCTCATTCGAGTTAAGGTCACCTCAGAGTTTAATGAACTTCGAGAAGACACCGCATCAGCGGCGACAAAGACTTCAAAGCCATGCGCCTTAAGATCGGCGGCTGTTTGGTAAACGCAGACATGGGTTTCAATCCCGACGAGAATCACCTGACGACACTTCGTCAGACTCAACTGAGTCTTAAATTCTTCACAGCCCCAGCAGCTGAAGCTGCGTTTGGCGATGGGTTTTATTAAGGGAAACAACGTATCATGAATCGCTTCCACCGTCGGCCCAATCTTCTCCGGCGCCTGTTCTGTCCAGAGAATAGGAAGATTTAGAACCTGAGACACCTTAATGACGCGTTCGATGTTGTGATACAACACATCATGATCATGCATCAAATGGGCCAACTTGGTCTGAACGTCAATCACAACTAAAGCTGTTTCGTTGATGTTTAGCATAGTTTTCCTTCTTAGTTCGCTACAATAACCCCGCACCCAATGCGTCCGCCGGCGTTACCAGTGGGTTGACTGAAATCATCTTCTTTTTCATGAAGGATAATGGATTTACCAGCGACGGCATACTTACCTTCTTTTAATGTTAATCCCTTCATAAAGATCTTTAAAGTACCCGTCCCATCCTTACCAACTTCAATATTCCCCATATCGCCCGCATGCGCATGCATAGACCCCATCTGAGGCATGAATCCGTGTTCAACCTTATCCGGATTAAAATGCCCCCCAGCCGCCTTCCCCATCTCAGCACAACTTCCATTCTCGTGAATATGAAAACCATGTTTGCCGGGAGGAACATTCTGAACCCTAGCTTCTACGGCAATTCCTCCATTTTCTTCGATTAAATTTACTGTGCCAGAAATTTCAGAATCAGAGGCTGTGCCTTTAAGAATAACATGTCTAACAGAATTCCTATCAATACAATCTGTAACAACTCCACAAGCAGCCCAAACTGTTACCGATAAACATACAAGTCCTACGGTTATTAATATCTTTTTCATATCAGGCTCCTCATCATTTAATTTCAATAGCAACAGGACAATGATCTGAACCCATCACGTCTTTGAGAATCCAGGCTTTTTTAAGACGAGGAAGCAAGTCCTTGGTTATAAAGAAATAATCAATTCTCCAGCCGACGTCACGAGCTCTGGCTCCGGTGTAATAATCCCACCAGCTGTAATGGCCGCCCTCTTTGGTAAAATGACGGAAGGTGTCTACATACCCGTGTTCGATAAATTTAGTTACCCAGGCGCGTTCTTCCGGCAAGAAACCTGTGTTTTTGGCGTTTTCTTTAGGACGAGCCAGATCGATTTCCGTATGGGCGGTATTCACATCGCCGCAAATAATTAGGGACTTGCCTTTTTTACGAAGGCTTTCGGCTTTGTCTAAGAATGCGTCATAGAATCTCATTTTAAAAGGAACGCGTTTGTTGCCGGTGCTGCCGTTGGGATAGTAAATGTTAAACAGGATAAAATCGTCGTATTCGGCAATAAGGGTACGGCCTTCGCTATCAAATTCGAGGATTCCCAATCCCTCCACGACGGATTTAGGTATTTGCTTGGTGTAAATAGCCACTCCGCTGTAGCCTTTTTTCTCAGCCGACGACCAGTAGGATGTATATCCTTTAGGTTTTAAGATAGTTTCGGTAAGCTGGTCGGGGTGAGCCTTGGTTTCTTGCAGGGCTAAAATATCAGGATTTTCTTTGGAAACCCAGTCAAAGAATCCCTTCTTCTCAATGGCTCGGATGCCATTGACATTAAAAGAAATTAATTTCACTGCTTAATCTCCGCTGGGAAAATAATCCCGACAGACACCATCGCCTTGACGGTTTCCTCAACACTCCAACCCGGATCCCTGGTTTGTTCAGGTTTAACCAGGACGATGTATCCAAACAGAGGATTGTGCGTGGCTGAAATAAGGACTCGCAAAAGCTCCTCACCAGTAGCATTATCTTTAACCGTCCCTGTAAGAAACCCAATCATCCATCCATCATGAGTGAGATTCTTGACGAGAAGCACCTTCTGAAAGGCCTGTTTATCAGATGCCAACGAAAAGCTCTCCGAAAGCTCCTTGCCCATTTGATAAATAAATTTAATGAAAGGAATTCTTTCTGTGACCTGTCCGATAAAGACAAAAATCTGTTTTCCGATGACGTTACTAAAAACAAGTCCTATGAGATAAAGACAAATCAGCACCAAAAGAATGCCCATCCCGGGGATATGGCGAATCTCAATATATTGTTCAATGAAACTCATCACCTTCTTATCAATGAGTTTATAAAGCAACGTAATGGCAATCGTGGTTAATAACAGCGGAATGATGGCTAAAAGGCCGCGGAAAATGTAGGTACGGATATGTTTAAAAATGTTTGTCATAGATAATCTCCGTCGTCGTATAACTGCTTTGGAAGGGTATATTACCATTAAAATTACCTTTGAATATCAATATTTTAATTATTGACTTTCCCCCTGCGGGCATTAGTATAAACACCTTATGAGCAAAAGAAAACCCGTTGAAATCAATCTCAATACCCCCAAGGAAGCTCTCTGCAAGGAAGAATTAAATAAACTTGCCAGCCAGGGCTTTTTAGGGAATTTAAAAGCTGATTTCCGCGACACCTCCAGAGAAGATATCCCCTGGGAAAGCGAAGCGATCGCTAAATCTCACGGGGTTTACCTTGAATTTAATCGTGCTAAGAGCGGTGAAGACAAGGAATGGATTTATTTGTTCCGTATCTCTATCCCCGGCGGCGGTCCTTTAACTCGTGAACAGTACAATCTGGTGGATGATTTAACTGAACAATACACCAAGGATCCTGATGGGTTCCCCTCGATTCGTCTGACTAATCGTCAAAATATTCAGCTTCATTGGGTTAAAAAAGCCAATGTTGGACGTATCATTAAAGCTTTTGCCGAATCTGGGTTAAATACGCTTAATGGTTGCGGAGACAATACGCGTAACGTCATGGGCTGCCCCATGTCTCGCTATTCTTCTGTCTTTAATGCCAATGCCTTTGCTCAAAAGTGTGGCGCTTATTTCCAACTGCCTTTAGAACCTTTTATTTCCGTCTGGGAAATCGATCCTACCAAGGTGAGAAAACCGGGAGAATCCTTTGATTATGGCCCTCAATTGCTGAACCGTAAGTTTAAAATCGGCATTGCCGGCGTTATTGAAAATGCCAATGGTCAGTTAAGTGTGGATAATTGTGCCGAAGTTCTAACGGATGATATGGGTGTTATTCCTGTCATTGAAGGCAATAAGGTTGTTAAATTTCAAATCTATCTGGGCGGCGGTCAGGGTGAACGTAACGGTAAACCCTCGATGGCTTGTATGGCAAAGCCATTCTGCCAGACGGATGAGGCTCACCTTCTTAAAGTTTTGGATGCTGTGATCAAGGTGCATCAACATTGGGGTGATCGCCAGAATCGCATCTGGGCTCGGGTGAAGTTTGTTGTCAAAACCATGGGAATTGATTGGTACCGCCAGCAAACAGAAAAGATTTTAGGTTATAAACTAGAGCTTCCTAATCCAAAGATAGATGTTGGTCATCGTCATATGCATCATGGATGGTTTAAACAACCAGACGGCCGATGGACCTATGGCGCCTTTATTGAAAACGGTCGTTTGATCGATAATAGTCCTAACGGTAAGCTCAAATCCATGTGCCGTTTTGTGATGAACAAATACCCCATCGAATTCATGATTACTCCCAATCAGGATGCTTTGTTCTGTAATATTCCTGAAGGCTCTAAAGCTGAGTTTGAATCCGATTTAAAGAAGTTTGGTTACGGACAGCGTAATGGCAAGGCTTATTCCACTCTGCGTAAGCTTTCCGGCGCCTGCGTCGGCCGAGATACCTGCCGTTTGACCTATACCGATTCTGAGAAGTTTGAGCCCTATCTGATTGATGAGTTAGAAGCCTTAGGTTGGGGTGATATTACTGAGTCTATTGGAATGACCGGTTGTGAACGTCAGTGCTTTCGACCTGCGACCAAGACCATTGGTTTGGTCGGTTCAGGTTTAAACCGTTATCAGCTGAAATTAATGGGTACTGAAGATGCTAAACATCAAGGCCTCCCTTTGCTTTTGAAAGATAGCGATGACATCTATTTAAGGTCCATTCCCCGCGAACGAGTCGCTGCAGTGATTGACGTTCTTCTGAAGTATTGGAAAGCGAATGCCAAACCTGGTGAAGGTTTGGGGTATTTTAATAATCGCATTGGCATGGAAGCGATTATCAATCTTTTTAAGAACGATCCTACAACCTCTGATTTGATGGCTAAGGCCTTCCCTGCCGATTGTGTTGTTGAGTAGTTTTTCCTTCTAAATTATCCTAACCTATTGGTAATAAATAAGAAACCCCGCCTTTTTAGGAACGGGGTAGGTAATTTATGATGACGTTAGGCCTCGCTTGCGAAAGCAATATCGGGCCTAAGAACTAGATAAAGACATTCGTTTCATCCCAACCGAACGTTGCTTCATCTTCTTGTTGTCCTTGTTTGTTGGACTCTTCGTTGTGTGGACCTTGTAACATAGTCATACACCTCCTTAAACTTGCCTGCTTTTAAGCAGGACTCTTATCCCATAGGGTCCATTAACCCTTTATCTTGGGAAGTAGATAAGGGTAAATATACCCTATTCTGGTGTGAATGCCAAGTTTTATTTTCTGTCCAACATACACCGTAAGATATGTTATAATGACCCACCAATTTTAATAACCAGCCATTTATTATCTTATGCTATCTCCTACCATCAGAATTCTTAATTTTGATAACAGTTTACTCGAGCAAAAAAATCTTCTAAAGAAATTAACTCCCAAGATTGCTGATTTTACAAGGTTTGGTTTAGATAGCAGGATCTGGTTAAATCAGAAATTGGCGGATACCATTTACCAATCCTTAGATCCAACACTAAAACATTGTCCCACCTTCCTTGGTTCTGGTGACTATCACCATCTCTCTGGCCTTTTAATTCAACAGTTCAAAGAACCCCTGACAGTCATTGTTTTTGACCACCACCCTGATTGGGACATTCTTCCTCCTCGCCTAGCCTGCGCGTCCTGGGTAACCTATATTTTAAAAAGACCCAACATTAAAAAGGTCATCCTTATTGGGATATCCTCTGAAGATATTTCAACGAGAATTATTAATACAGGAAATCTAAAGGCTTTCGAACAGGACCGGCTGGAAATATACCCTTATCACCACAGGCCAACCCATGTTTTCTTCAGAAAGGTTCCAGCAAATCATTCCAATACCATTGAAGGAACTCCCCCTTTTAGCATTATTCACTGGCGAGAATTAATTAAAGACAATATCACAAAAGCGCTAGAAGAAATTATCTGTCGAATCACGACTGAACATGTTTATATCAGTATTGATAAGGACTGTTTAAAATCCCCCTATGCTAAAACAAACTGGGAAGAAGGTTGCTTGGAACTCAGCGATCTTCTTCTCATGCTTCAAATCATTAAGGGTCGTTGTGAAATCGTGGGATTTGATGTGACAGGAGAATTCTCCATCCCCGTCCTTATGGATGTCATTAAGAAAACGTATATGTCATTGGATAGGCACAAGGAGTATACCGCTAAGAATCATACAAAAGAAGACATCACGATGACCAATGAAAAAACAAATTTAGAAATCATCCGCACGCTGCAGGCTCATTAATATTACCTTCCAAAGAAGGTAACCATCCAAATGCCCAGAATGATTAATCCAGATCCTAAGAGTTTTCGGGCATCTAGGTATTCTTTAAAAATAAAGAAAGAAGCCATAAAGATAATGATGTATTGAAGGCTGTCAAAAGGATAAGCCACGCTCAAATCCACCTGAGCCAAGACGACTAGCCAAATAGAAAGCCCCAACATCACCGAAACAATCCCAGCCCAAATCCAAGGTGTCTTAAAGAGATTCCTAAAAAATCGAGTGTCGTGATTAAACCTATGCTCTCCATGAAAAGACAGTGAATTAACACCTTTTTTAAAAAACAAATGCATCAGGGAGCCTAAAACTTCAGCTAAAAGAATAAGTAAGAACACCTTTAAAGACATTGAGCTTCTTTCTTTTTATTCGATTCCATAACAAAATAGATTCCTATCGCTATCAAAGAAATTCCTAACCATTGAAAAAGACATAGATGTTCATGAAGGAAAATAATGGACAAAACAGGAATTAATACATAGCTGATGCTTGCTATTGGAAAAGCAATACTTAGTTCCGATTTAGAAAGCACCGTAATCCAGACAAAGAAATTTAGAACATAAAGCAGAAAACCTGTCCATAATTCTAAGTTCCATGAAAGTCTGTGCAAGAAAGGAAGAAGATTAGAGAAACCGATATCATGAATACCTGTGGATACAGCGGCTTTCTTAAATAACAACTCCGCAAATACTTGAAGAAAAACTGAAAAAAGAATGAGCCAATACAACGAGAAGGATGTTTTACTCTTCTTATCCGCCACACGAAAATCGTGATACGACGCCTTAATAATAGGATCGAAATTCTCAGGTTTAAGAATATAAGGTAAAAAACCTAGAAGGACATTCCATATTGGATTCTTATGGCGACAGTAAATGTACTGTACAAAAAAAGAGAAATCAAGATGCTTTTTAGGGTCATAATTCAAAGCGCCTCCCTCATAAACCTTGATTCCATTGGCAATACACCATTTCACAATATCTCTGAAGGTCAAAAAATAAAGATGGTATTTATAGGCCACCTGGTAATCTAAACCCATATATTTATCAATCAACAATCCGTCATGGGCCAAACAAAAATCAAACGCAATGAGCTTTCCTTCTTGAAACCAAAGGAAAAACTTGGATTCCGCTGAACAATTAGAACCAACTTTTTCAAAGAACTCCTTAGGAATCACCTCAAATTGAATCTCACCTTTATTGAGAGTCTGCAGATAAAGATCATAGGCCTGATCAAGCCATATCCCCAAAGAGCTTTGAACCTTCATTTCAATAGGGACTTCAGAAGTCTTCCGTAATTTTCTTCGAAGATCTTTACGCGCCCCCTTACTAAGGGAAGCTAGATACTCATCAAAAGAATTGAATTGAATCTTAAGCCTGACAGACGGAAAACTGCGCATTTTATAAAAACCAAAAGATCGAAATGCATCCAGGAAAGAGGAGTATTCTTCACCAAAATCTTTAAAAGCAATAATACAGGCCCGTTCCTTCGTCATTAACTCTTCTACTGTGCGGTGGAATAAGGGAATAATTTCCCCGGAATTATCTATTTTCACACCAAGATGGCCATTGGAGGTCGGATAACCCGAAATAAGAATACGCAAAGAAAGAAATTTGGGAAAGAATGTCTTAATCCAGGTCGTAACATGCTTTAAAGGGCCCTTGATCGTCGTATCTAAAGCATATTCTGTCACAAAGAACGGCGTTAAACTGACAATCTCAGCCTCTTTATAGATGGCAATGTAGTAAAAAGTATATTCATGAAAAAGAGTCTGCTCGACCGTCCTCAGAAAATCATACCCTTCTAAAATAGGAGGAAAGATTTTCTTCCACTCTTCTTGAGACAATTCACTGATGGATTGAAACTGTTTGACAGAAAAAACGGACTGCTTGTTTGACATAGTGCTATTTTATCCAAATTTATATTATTTCGTCTTTAAGCTGGCCAACTTAAGAACCAGGGTTGACGATAATTCTTTAAACCTACTTCCTAATCCAATTTCTTGAGCGGCCTGTTCTTTTTTGCCACTTAAGGCTAGGGCAAGAACCCTGCCGGCTTCGATATGAAATTGCGCATGCAGATCTTTAATGTCACGATAGATTGGTAATATCCTTAAAGTTGCAGGAGCCTCTGTGACGAGCCATTTACCAAATTCACAATGGCTATCACTTTTAACAATCTCTGGTTTATAGTCACTGGTCCCCAATCTAATGGCTTGTTCAAGATGAAAGGTCCACTTCGAGTGAATTCCTATGGCTTTACTAATAGTTTCATTCATGTTCATATCAAAATCCTTACAACAAAAATTAAAAACCTAATTGTACTCGACTGGTGACAAGATTTTCTGTTTTTCTATTTTCAGGAGCCCCCACAGTTGCGGAATTGCCGCGATTAAACTTGGTTTGTTCAAAATCAAATATTAATTTAACATTGGGATTTAAATACCAATTAAGCCCAATAGCCCAAGCATTTTCTTTGGATATTGAAGTATTAAGATCCGAAAGACTATCTTCAAAGATTTTATGGTCGAGCAGCAACTCTCCATAACGTCCAGCCAATTCAAACGCACCAAAACCACCTTTAGAGGGATCGAAATTATTTCTTGGAATAACCCCACCATAGGAGGCATTTTCTCCTGTTAGAACATAGGTTGTTGATATTTGCCAGGCTTTATTGTTAACCCTATTCTTAATCAACGAACTCCCGCCTCCCTTGGCTAAATCCTGATAGGAATTAACATACTCCCCTAATAGACCAAAAGATTTATAGTAGTAGGTCATTTGAGGTGATGTCCGAAGACGTGGACCATTAGCTGTTACTCCTGAGCTGTACGTAAAAACATTCACTTGCCCCGGTGATGAATATGCTGTTGGAATGGAAGCTCCTTCTTCATGACCATACGCAGCAGCAAATCCAAGACTTAATCCTTTGACTAAACACAAATGCGTATTCTTAAATGGACTGATCCAAATACGACCCACCACATCCTTATCATTGTTGGGATCTGCATTTTCAACGGAATAAGCTTCCTTATCATATTCTCCATTGAAAATACCGACGGCATATTTGAAAGCATCGTTCAAAACGCCTCCAGAAATCTGAACGCCGATATCACGCTGAGGATAAAGGTTGGAAGGCAATCCTAATTCAGCAAAATTGTAAAACTTGGAATCTTGAAGATTTTCAACACTAAAGGGTTCAACAAATTTACCTGCTCTAAGTAAAAATTGAGGATACTTTGTATAATCCATGTAGCCATAGGTCAAAACAGTCCCACTGGTCGCTGAGAAATCTGGCACTAACGTAAAATTAAAGTCCTTCGCGACAGTACCTGTAACATATAAACGCGCCCGACGGATTAAAAAAGTCGATGTCCCTCCGGAGCTGTCCTTTTTGTTATTGGTAAAGATTCGTCCATCAGATTGAACAAACCCGCTTAGTTTTAATTTATACGCGCCATCAGGTGATTTTATACTAAACCCATCCTTAAGATTAGCTGTAACAACAGGAGTCTCAGAGGATATATCTGGTTTATCTGATTTAGATGTCGACGCAGCGACTGAGGACTGTTTATCCTTCATTCCTTGGATTTCTTCCCTTAGCGAAGAGTTCTCCTTCTGAAGTTCCTCATTTTTCTTCTCAACAGCCTCCACACGTTTGAGCAATTCATCCAGCGTGACTTCCGCAAATGATGGTCGAATAAAACTTAAAGAAAGAATCACCATCATTAGGGTTACTACTAATCTTTTTGAAGCTGTTCTCATTTATTCCTCCTTAGGATTATCAAAAGAAATTTCATCTTCTCTTTTGGCTAGTTTCATTTTGGATCCATGAATATCAGGATTATTACTGGATATACTTCTCAATGATAGACGATCATTGGTATGAAAGGATATTGCCTGTTTTCCACTAACAATCTGTTGCAACCCTAGAACCATCTCCTTAAGACCGTCCGCTTGACTGGCCAATTCTTCAGAAGCTGAAGCGCTTTCTTCGGCTGAGGCTGCATTTTGCTGCGTCACCTGATCCATCTGGCTAATAGCGCTTGTCACCTGATTGATTCCTTCAGCCTGTTCTTTACAAGCGAGGGCAATTTCATTGACCATTCCCTCCACCTTCTTGGCTGCATCCATGATCTGTCCTAAGGCTTCACTGGCTTTCTTTGTGTTTTCAGCGCCTTCCTTAGTTCGTGTTTGACTATCTTCAATGAGCTGTTGTGTATCCTTGGCAGCATTAGAAGCACGTTGAGCCAGATTTCTAACCTCGTCGGCGACAACAGCAAATCCTTTTCCATGTTCGCCAGCACGGGCCGCTTCAACAGCTGCATTTAAAGCTAAGATATTCGTCTGAAAAGCAATCTCTTCAATGGTCTTGATAATCCTTCCAACCTTATCTGATGACTGAGCAATGGCCTTCATGGACGATTGCATTTCTTCCATGGAAATATTTCCTCTTTCCGCATGATCTTTGGCGTCTGTAGCCATATGACTTGCTCTTTGGGCATTATCCGCGTTTTGTTTGATCATAGAGGCCATCTCATCAAGAGCACTAGAGGTTTCTTCTAAAGAACTCGCCTGATGACTAGCCCCTTGGGATAATTGCTGTGACGACGACGATACCTGTTGCGCTGCTGAAGAAATTTGATTCGAGCCTTCATCTAAGGTCTCTGTTATGGAATTTAATGGACGGCTGATAGAACGAATAATATAAAAAGCAATAACCAAGGTCATGACAATAGCAATGATCACAAGAACAATGATCACAAATAAAGAATGGATACGTGTAAGAAGAACATTTTTTTGAGATACGTTCATTTGTTCCTGATAGTCTTTAAGAGCCATGTGAAGGACATCATTCGCTTGTGTGTAGGCTAACATTCCTTCGTTTTGAATCTTGCGCAGAGCTTCTTCTTTAGCAAATCCTTTACTGAGGTTAAGGACATCCTCCATAATGACATTAAACTCTAACCATTTTTTCTGGAAGTTTTCCAGTGTAACAAATAGCTTACTAGAAGAATTTTCCGATGATAAACGCGCTTCTGTAATTTTCTGATTGAGTCTTAGGTTTAATGTCTTGATATCTGATTCGATTTTCTCAAATTGATGAATATCCGAAGTCCCGCAGTGAAGAATAATGATCGTAAATATATCCTGACTTGTTTTTTCAATTTCATTAATCTTGATAATTGGCAATGCCTGAGATTCAAATAATGATTGAGAAACACTCGCTACCTTATCGACAAAATAGTATCCTGTTGCCCCCCCACACAGCAAACAGACAAAAACAAAGAAAACATTAAAATACAATTTAAATTTGATAGCCATTGAACTCCTTTATGGATTTAAATCAATTCTTAACTTCCGCGACAATTTCTTTTAATAATGAATCATCCAATAATCCGTCGATGTTAAGAGTTTTATTACCAAACAAATCAGCTGCCCCTCCCGTTATACTGGCCGGTTTCACAGAGTAGAATGCCTGCATTTCATTGGCGACAGTTTTTAGACGATCAAATTCAGCTAGTGAAGCTTTTGCATCATGATAAATGTTGGCATCACCCAACCAGCTTTTAAGATCATCCGCTTTAATATTTAATTTCTTTGCCGCAGCTGAAACGATAGCAGGATCATTGACCGCATTAAACCAGTCTTTTAGGAACTGCACATAAACCGCACGATTCTTCTGTAATGATTTTTTGTTCACAACGACGCAATCATAGATATTTCTTGGGAAATCAGCACTTGTTGCGGCAGGATTTCCGCCAGCACTAATAGCTTCATTTAAATTAGGGTTCCATCCTGCAATCCCTGATAAAGATTTATTAGCCACATATGCCTTACTAACAAATTCACCGGGAATGTTAGTCAACTTAATGTCATTTAATGTTAGGCCATTCTTAACAAGATATAAATTCATCAAATATAAAGAAACCGCTTCAGTGGGCAAACCAATCGTTTGCCCTTTAAGAGTAGCTGCCGAAGACGCAAGTTCTGGACGTAAAACTATCCCATCTCCTCCATTACTAAAATCTTGAATGGCAATAATCACTCCATTAGGATTGTCCCGCTGAGTCCCTATAAAATCATAAATCGTCATAAAGGTGATATCAAATTTTTCTTTTGAGAATCCATCAATGGTTATCGCATACTTTTCATAACTAAAGTTAAACTTCGAAAGTTGGCCTTGTTCCTTCATTCCAACAACAAGCTGCCAAACAGGCCAATCAGAACCTGCCATCTTAATACCATCGGCCCAAACATGTGATATAGTCCCCAATATGGCAAAGACCGTAATGAGAATAGTCACTAGCCCATTAGATTTATTATTCTTCATATTTAATCCCCCTTTATCCGACGTAAAATTATTTTTTCTCCGCTGACAATCTGTTGCAACCCCAAAATCATCCCTTTAAGCTCCTCGGCTTGATTTAAAAGTTCTGCTGAGGCTGCGGCGCTTTCCTCGGATGATGTCGCATTCTGTTGAGTAACTTGGTCGATCTGACTAATGGCACTTGTGACTTGATTAATCCCTTCAGCCTGCTCCTTACTAGCCAACGCTATCTCATTGACAACATCCGCTACATTTTTAACGGACTCAATGATCTGCTTAAGCGCCTCGCTAGCCTTTTTAGTAATCTCGGCCCCTTCCTTACTCTTGGTCTGTGAATTCTCAATGAGCTGCTGCGTATCCTTAGCAGCAACAGAAGCACGCTGGGCCAAACCTCTGACCTCATCAGCGACAACGGCAAACCCTTTACCATGTTCCCCAGCTCGAGCTGCCTCAACGGCAGCATTCAAAGCCAGAATATTCGTCTGGAAGGCAATATCTTCAATGGTCTTAATAATCTTACCGACCTTATCCGTCGATCCTTTAATGGCGACCATAGAAAACTGCATTTCCATTAATGAAGTCTCTCCCCTTTGGGCATGAAGTTTAGCTTCTGTCGCCATTTGACTGGCCTTGGCCGAATTATCCGCGTTTTGTTTAATCATCGATGCCATTTCATCAAGAGCGCTAGACGTTTCCTCCAGAGAACTGGCCTGTTCTGTTGCCCCTTGTGACAGCTGCTTAGCTGCACCAGCAACCTGACTAGCCGCCAAGCCCGTCTGCTCTGCCCCATTTAATAGTTTTGAAATGATCTTACTGATAGGTCTGGTGATCCCTAAGAAGGTTCCCAGAAAGAAAATAATCGAAATGATGGCTAAGGCTGCAAAACAAATTCCAAAGAAAGTCCAAGCCAAACTGTGAATAGAATCATAGATTTCATTATCCTCCATCTCTACGGCGACGATCCATCCCCATTTGTCAAATCTATCAAACACGGCTGTTCGACTAATTCCCTGCATTTGATAAGAAATGATGCCCTTATGGCTGGCTTTCATATCTGCAAAAAATGTCTCTTTCGAAATATCTTTGACCACATCAGGCTTCGATTGCAATAATATCTTGCCCTTATCATCAATAATATAAAGCTCACCTGTTTTCTTATATTTAAAACTCTTAAGCTTTTCAAAAATCTGTTTCTGAAACTTAGCTACAGTATCTTCATCCCCTGCCATTCCCATATTGTCCAAACTTGTATAACGAGCGTCGATAATTTCGATCTGATCTTTTAAGTTCTTCTCCAACAGCTCCTCAACTAGGACCAATACCGACCTTCCTGCCGTCTGAACAGAAACAAATCCTAAAATTCCAAAAACACAAATAACGACTAACAACATCCGGACGTTTATTTTAAAAGTGATCGATCTCGTATTCATAGTCAATATTTTAGTCAAAATATCCGCAGCCAATAAGCGCACCATCAATCTTTTCAAGATAACTGTGCTTAGTTTGAATCTTACCTGTCAGTGCATTTTTAAACCCGTAAGATTCCCATCCAAAACCATCTTTGCGAACAGTCTTGATCATTTCCTGAACAAAGAGCTTGCCGTTGGGATCCCTATCATCAAGAACTCTTGATCCTAAACGCTTCTTGTTACCATCTCCACGGGCAATATTGATCCCATCAAAAGTATGAATGAAAATATAATACTCGCCATCCACAAATTGCCCCTTGGTGTCATTGACCGCCTTGATTGTTGCCTCCAAACCATTGGCTTTATAGAAAGCAACAGCCTTCTTAACCAACTCCTGAGCCTTGATCGCTTTAGGAGAAGGCGTATCTGCAGCCAAAGCTATACTTAAAAAACAAAGAACTCCCAACATGAAGACGAAAATCTTTTTCATAACCACTCTCCTTCTGTTTAACAGAATTAATTCTTATTTAACGATCTGTCCCACAAAAGTCACATCCTCACCGATGACCTTTTCGATATTGAGAAGAATTTTAACGGAATCCTTAACCTTGCCAATTCCAAGAATATAATCTGCGTGAACATCAGAACCAAAGTTAGGGACGGGTTCTATATTTTCTTGCTTGATATCCAACACTTCATTGACCTTATCGATAATAATACCGATCAAGGTGTCCTTTAAATTTACGATAATAATACAGGACTCTGAGGTCAAATCAATCGACGGCATTCCAAATTTGAGTCTTAGATCAACAACAGGGATGACCTTACCACGAAGATTAATCACTCCTTTGATGTAGGAGGGGACTTGAGGAACAGCTGTAATATTCATCATCCCGATAATCTCCCTAACCTTAAGGATTTCTAAACCATAATCTTCCCGTCCCAGCAAAAACGTTAAATATTTCCCTTCTTTAGCCAAACATGTTTGTGCGACCATATATATCCTCCATATCCTTTTTCACTCATACCTGCGTCCTGTGCTCCTGTGTCTTGTGTCCTTAATAGTTAAAAGTCCTTAAACCCTTCCTTATCATCAAAAGGAATAATTTCTTCTGGTTTAAGAACCTTGGGGCCTTTGATGTCGCCGGTTGCCTTGTACTCGTTGCCTTTAAAATTTCGAGCCAATTTCATAGCTGATCCACCAAGGGCATGATGTTTTTGTGGTTGATGTTTTAAAGCTAGACGCTGATCTAATTCACGTAAGGCTTTATTTTCACCGCTGACGATTTGTTGCAAACCTATAATCATGTCTTTGAGATTCTCGGCTTGACTGGAAAGTTCCTCTGAAGCGGCGGCACTCTCCTCGGCGGAAGCCGCATTTTGTTGCGTGACTTGATCCATCTGACTGATCGCATTGGTCACTTGATTGATTCCCTCGGCCTGTTCCTTACTGGCTAAGGCGATCTCATTAACGACATCAGCGACCTTTTTAGCAGCATCGATAATTTGTTTTAACGCTTCACTGGCCTTTTGAGTATTCTCAGAGCCTTCCTTACTACGGATTTGACTATTCTCAATTAATGACTGAGTGTCCTTAGCGGCTACAGAAGCGCGTTGAGCGAGATTCCTAACCTCATCAGCAACAACAGCAAAGCCTTTACCATGTTCTCCCGCCCGAGCTGCTTCAACAGCCGCATTAAGAGCAAGTATATTTGTCTGAAAAGCAATCTCCTCGATAGTTTTGATGATTTTTCCTACCTTATCCGTTGACTCTCCTATGGCCTTCATGGAAATTTGCATTTCCCTCATAGAATCATCACCCTTTTCAGCATGAAGTTTGGCTTCTGTCGCCATCTGATTGGCTTTGCCGGCATTGTCCGCATTTTGCCTAATCATCGAAGCCATCTCATCAAGAGCGCTAGAGGTTTCCTCCAAAGAGCTGGCTTGCTCGGTCGCTCCTTGCGACAACTGCTGAGATGAAGATGCCACCTGTTGAGCTGCCGAGGAGGTCTGTTCAGACCCTTCGTTGAGAGCTAATACAATTTTTGTAATAGCGCCCGAGATCCCAAAAGTAATGAGGAAGGCCAAAAGAATAGCAATGATTATCCCCAGGGTAAGACCAGCTAGCATAATGGTCGAGGATCTTGCCAAAGATGTTCCTGCATTGGCGGAACCTTGGGCTGTATCTTGCATTCCCAACTCAGCTGTTGACTTTGCAAGCTCTAGAACCTGATTAGCAACATCATTACGTCGTTTGTTGAGATCTTCACGTTTAAGCCAACCTGCTAAAAAACTATCCATTTGGGCTTGATAATTCTTAGCCGCCGCTCTATTTCCATCGACAAGTTTAATTTCTTCCGCATCGTTTAATAATCCTTTTAAGTCATCCGACTTTTTATAAAGCTTATCAAACAATTCCTCCGTTTTTGTAAAAAGCTCAGGACTTCTTCTAAATTGTGATTTCCACGTACCCGTGATGATCCAATTGCCAATATCAATGAGATTATTAACTAGAACAGATTGTTTCAAGTTATTCTTCACTTCTTCTTTATCAATAATAGGTTTTTCTAGACTGTCATGTAATTGTTTATCCTGTAAGGAAAGATACTTATAACAGGTATCCATATATTCTTTAGCCGCATCTTCTGCTGTTCGACGATACCCTTCTAACTGTTTTGTAACATCGACCGTTTCATTAGCCAATTTTTCATACTCCAACGCAGCCGCTTCTGCTTGTTCAGCGGATTCTTTGAGTTTTGTCAGACGAGGAGAACTAGCCCCATGATTTTTGGCGTCGGTTAAATATTTTTTAACCTTAGCTAAATTTTCATGAGCGTTCTCGAGAAATTTCTCGTCTTCGGTATAGACAAACCCTCGCATTTCGTACATTGTTTTGAGCGACCAGCGTTCAACATTATTAGCCATCTCTACTTCAGGGACATTTTCCTTAACGAGAATGTCAGCCGTTTTCTGGACACTTTTCATGTTAATAACGGCCATTGATCCTAGTGCAATGGCGATCAACACAATAACTCCAAATCCAAGTCCCAACTTCATCGCTAAACCCATTTTTTTCCACATAATTCCCCCTTGTGTCAAACTTCTATTTTTTGATATTCACAATACTCATAGACGCTGCCTTCAGTGCAACAATATATTTCAATTTGGAACTATCCTGA
Source organism: Candidatus Omnitrophota bacterium (assembly GCA_015233165.1). Classification (GTDB taxonomy): domain Bacteria; phylum Omnitrophota; class Gorgyraeia; order Zapsychrales; family Fredricksoniimonadaceae; genus JACQCF01. The sequence continues at coordinate 19,609 of JADFYF010000010.1, read as the reverse complement.
AACTTGTAAAGCTCAAGATCTTCTTTATCAATCACCCCAACAGCCCCTAATTCTTTGGCGCGACGCTCAATAGCTGAGCCAACCTGGGCGATGGTTGAGACAATCACTACGGGTTTAGGTTTATATTGCATGATCTTCTTAAGAAAATCTAGACCATCTAAGCCGGGCATAATAATATCAAGACTGATGATATCCGGATCCATTTCTACAATTTTATCCCGTGCTTCAAAGGCGTTGGCCGCCTCGGCACATACTTCAAATTCGGAGGATTTTTCAATGATATTGCGAAGAAGCTTACGCACCAAATCCACATCATCCACAATCAAAACACGGATCTTGCGACCACTATAATCCTTGTGTCTGGATTCGATATCGCGGACCTGGACCGTGAAGTCCTTCGTGTTGAAATAAACCTTTCTTCCCTGTTTACCTCCCACATCTTCTTCGACGATAGGAATATTAAACTCCTTAAGAATCTCTCGGGCAACACCTATATTAAACTTTCCAATGCCCCCTCCCAAACTCAAATTTCCAACCACCTCTCCTCCACCAAAGATCTTGGCTTCAAAATGTCGCGCATTATTATCCTTAGCTAATAAACTTTTAATCAGTTGCCGTGTAGAACTGTCTCCAAACTTTCCTGCGGAATCCGCGTCATTGGTCCGTCGATTCCGTAAGAAATGGTTCATTCCAGCAATTCCCTTCTTGCGATTATAGACACAAACAGCGACGCATGATCCCAAGAGAGTAGCAAATAAGACTGGCTTCTCAGTGACACACAGATCCCCAGGGAGCAAAAATATTCTATCCATTCCAATAGGTGTTATGACATCATCTTTCATACAGCAACCTCATTTCATATCAGGATTCTTTGTGGATATCCTTTGACGCTTGACGTATTAATTCCTTAGGGATGTCTTGTAATGGTAAAACCTTGTTAACAGCTCCAGCATCGACGGCAGCCTTAGGCATTCCATAAACAGCGCAGGTGGCCTCATCTTGGGCGATGGTAAAGGCGCCCGCCTCCTTCATCAATTTAAGCCCCCCAGCCCCATCCTTGCCCATACCCGTTAAAATGATACCGACCGCATTGCTTCCCGCATATTTAGCCACGGAATTAAATAACGTTTCCACCGAAGGCCGTTGGTAAAAAACCATAGGACCATCCTTGATTTCGACGTAATAACGAGCTCCACTTCGACGAAGAAGCATGTGATGATTCCCAGGGGCAACTAAAATAAGTCCCTGGCGAACAGTTTCATTATCTTTGGCTTCTCTAACCTCCATGGCACAGGTTTTGGATAAACTGTCCGCAAAGGTTTTGGTGAAATATTCAGGCATATGTTGCACCAAGACAATTCCAGGAAATGTAGCAGGTAAGGCAGGTAAAAGAACCCGTAAGGCTTCTGTACCTCCCGTTGATGCTCCTATCGCAAAAACTTTATCCGTCGTCTTAATCATGGCTGTACTAGGGCTCAAAGTTTCAACCGCAGAAACGAGAGGCTTATACCCATCCTTAAAACGATGACGAGCGCTATAGGCCGCTCGAAGAGCATTGGCCAGGACCTCCATCATCTCATTGAGTTTCTCAGCAACATCCAAGGAGGGCTTATGAATCACCTCCAAGGCCCCTAATTCCATGGCCCGCAGTGCTGTCTCACATCCTACAGGCGTTAAAGACGAAAAAATAACGACGGGCATAGGTTTAGATTGCATCAATTTCTCAAGAAAGGTAATCCCATCCATGCGAGGCATCTCAACGTCGAGAATAAGCACGTCTGGTTCATGCTGAAGGATCCGATCACGAGCAACATAGGGATCTGGAGCTGTATCGATAATGTCAAGATCAGGGCGTTTACCCAGTTCTTTCTTTAGGATAGAACGCACAACCGCTGAATCATCAACAATGAGGACCTTTATCTTTTTCATCATTTCTTTCTGTACGTTGCTGGAGCCAGTGTTTCTACCCGAGACCGAAAGACAGGCGACAAGTTCTCTGAGTGGCTAATAAAAAGGTAACCGCCCGGGAGTAAATATTTCAAAAGTTTCTCAACAATGGCCTCCTGCATAGGCTGATCGAAATAGATCATGACATTTCGACAGAATATAAAATCAAATGGCCCCTGAAAAGGGTAAATAGGATCCAATAAATTGAGACGTCTAAAAACAGTGACCTGTTTAAGCAAATCCTTGGCTTGATAAAACACAGCATCTTTGATAATTTCTTTATCAAAATAACGATCAAGCAAAGCAGGATGAACAGGTTTTAATTTATTCTCTCGATAAATCCCATGATAAGCCTCAGTTAGAACCTTGGTCGAGATATCTGTGGCCAACAATTTTATATCCCAACCGATAGGATCCTTGAAATAGTCCAAAAGGGTCATACTCAAAGAATAAGCCTCTTCCCCTGAAGACGATGCGGCACACCAGACGCGGATTTTTCTAGACTGTAATGCCTGTTTTCTTCGACTAATATCAGGAAGTGCCGTTTTAAGTAAAAAACTAAAGTGCTGGGGCTCACGATAAAAGGCCGTAAAATTTGTTGAAATCGCGTTGATCAAATTGGTCATCTCACGATGATTGGTTACGTGGGTAACATAATCAAAATAATCGCCATAGGACTTTAATCCCAGCGCCCTTAATCGTTTACCTAGACGAGTTTTAACGAGTTCTTGTTTTTGATCCCCTAGATTAATTCCACTAGCATTGTAAATTAATTTAACGAAGGATTTGTATTCAGAATCTTTCAATGGGATAGGTTGTGTCAACAATTTCATCCTATGCTCCACGCGCGTAAGCAACTCTTTGGATACCCCTGCTGTGTTCCCACTCGGGAAGCCAATCCATCCGACGGATCCTCGATGTCTTGATGACAGCTGTTTCCCCATTCTTAGTATTAAAAATAATCTTTCTACCTAGAATACCTCCGACATCTTCAGAAACAATGGTAATCTTCCTGTCTGTCAAAATTCTACGGACGATACGGATGCAGTCTT
>JADFYF010000010.1:0-16546 GCA_015233165.1 Candidatus Omnitrophota bacterium | reverse complement strand
ATGACGGCCTGAAGAACTTCCCATATCAGAAAGGATTTTAATCAGAGAACGAAGAGCTGTGTCGACGTGAAAATTGGTGGGTTGACTTCCTGCTTCAAGCTTTGGAAAAACAACATATGCCATGCCCCCAAGGTTTAGATGGCGATCGCGGATCGTCACAACAACCCCATTACCACAAACGGCGCAAAGAAAGGCGGGATCCTCACTGTAGGCTAAATGTCCTGCCTGGACAAAACAACTTAGATTGTTCGCCATAGGATTTAAACGCCTTCCTGTTTAAGGGCATATTCTATAAGACTGCTTGCATCCAAGATCAAACCAACGCGTCCATCACCTAGAATAGCTCCTCCGCTGACACCTTTAATATTGGTTAACTTCTTTCCTAAACTTTTGATAACCACCTGTTGTTGTCCTAAAAGCTCATCGACAACCACACAGGCGCGGCCCGAATCAGAATCAAGAATACAAATGGTTTGTTCTTCTAAATGAGAACGACCATCTTTGACCCCTAAGAAATCGTTCAAATGGATCATGGGATAAACCTTGTCGGAATATTTATACATATCATTCTTATTATAAATCTGGATTCGATCAGACTCCTTGGGGACCACAAACTTAACGACGGCGTTCATGGGAAGAATATAATGGTCAGAACCTGCTCGAACAATAAATCCCTCAACGATGGCCAAGGTAATAGGAAAACTCATCGAAAAAACAGAACCTTTTCCCTCTTGGGAGGATATATTGATCTTCCCTTGAAGTCTATCCACATTCTTTTTAACAATATCCATCCCAACACCACGCCCAGAAACATCTGTGATTGTATCTGCCGTCGATAATCCTGGTTCGAAAATAAAATTAAAAAGTTGGTTATCCGAAAGATTTTCACCTTTTTTAACGAGTCCACGCTCGACGGCTTTATTAAAAATCTTATCACGACGAAGACCCACCCCATCGTCTTTAACTTCAATGACGACATAACTCCCCTTATGGAAAGCGGAGAGCTCAATTTTTCCTATCAATGATTTCCCCTGGGCGATGCGCTCTTCTTTAGATTCAATGCCGTGATCTAAAGAGTTTCTCACCATGTGCATTAACGGATCAACAATCAGTTCCTCCATGTTCTTATCAATTTCCGTATCTTCACCGTGTGTAATAAGCAAAACATCTTTACCAATCGCTTTGGAGAAATCTCGAACAAACCTTTCCATTTTTTGAAATGCCGGGGCAATCGAAATCAGTCTCATTCCCATGACCAATTGCTGCAAATCCCTCGTAATACGATCAAGCTCGACGAGATTGTGATGAAAATAGTCTTTTTGAATCGCTAAAATTTCAGGGCTTTGCATGACTTGGGCTTCAGAGATGACAAGTTCTCCGACTAAGTCCATCAGGGCATCTAATTTATCTAGATGAATGCGAATAGAAGCTCCTATTGAAGCTCCAAATTTCTGACTTTCTAAAGCCTCCTCCACTTGTTTGGAGCTAGCAGCCTTGGTGGCTACCAAGATATCCCCAATCTTAGGGGCATCCGATGCTTCTTGCTGAATTTTTAAGGCCAGTTGCAGCTCCGAGTCGGTAATAGCTCCTTGATTGCACAAAATTTCCCCAAGTGGTTGACTTTTATTACCAAAGATAAGATCTTTTAACGCCAAAATACTTGGCCCAATATCGAGATACTCACTTTTAATTTCTCCGTCATTGGAAGCCTGCTCTTGTAAAAGGGTCAAAAGTTTTCGTATCCCATCAATCGATGATAATGAAAGCTCGACGACACGACCTTCAAAACGTAAGGCTCCCTTGCGGACCATATCTAACATGGTTTCTGCTTCATGGGCGTAGGTCTGGATGTCTTTTAAATTCAAATATCGAGCCGCCCCCTTGATGGTATGAAAAACACGAAAAATATTGTTAATAGCCTCAGGGTCGCCGGGTGATGTTTCAAGAACGAGAATGGATTTCTCGGCATTGGCCAGATGATCAAAAGCCTCAGCGGAAAAATCAGTAATATAATCAAAGCCCAACGTGGCATCAAGCTTTGGCGGTTGAGAAATAAAGACTGACGATGATGAAGTTGTATTGAATTTAGGGATACAAAGGTCTTTAATGTTCAAAACAGCATCATTCACATTTTCAAGAGAAGCCTTTTTAGGGTCAACGGATACCACTTCCAAGAGTTTACGCAGACGCTCGACCGTCTTAAAAAAAACAGAAACAGCCTCACCTCCCAGTTGAGTTGTCCCTGATCGTAAAGTATTTAAGAAATCCTCAGCTTCGCCAGCCAAAGCACTAATACTAGAAAGTCCGGTAAGTTTCGCCTCTCCTTTGAGGGTATGAAAAACACGAAACAACTCATCAGTCTTTTGTTTATCAGCTGGTGATTTCTGAAGAACTAATAAGGCATTATAGGCATTATTCAAAAGTTCTTTGGCAGGATTGACAAAAGCTGGGATCTCGCGTCTGTGTAAGTCAAAATATGTTTGTCCCACTTGAGAATGTTCGGTTCCTGTGGATAGGAATTTGATTTTCTCTTGAAGAAGCTTGATATAGTCTAAAGGATCTTCTTTTCGGTCAAGACAACTTAAAATAGTCTTCAAAAAGCTGCATAAAGAAAAGAGCAGCTCTTCCATACTTTTTTGCTTATCCTTTTGAGTTTTCAAGGCGTTGAGAACTAAGGACGCCTCACTCAATACGCTAGCTAGAAGAGATTGTGAAGTGATGTCGGGCTGTGTTCTAAAAGAAAAGAAAGTATATAAAAGTTTTTCTAGATCATCGAGGGAGGATAAATCAGACAGATTGACTTTAAGGCTAAACTGATCAATGCGATCAATATGTTTTTTCCAGTCCACCATATCTTCTATTTTCGTCCCTTAGTCTGTGACGTATCCTTGATCGAAACCCCTGGAACTCCGGTAGGAAGCCAACCCACCGAGGACATGTTCTCTTCAAATACCGCCCCTCCCATTCGCATCGCTTCGGCGTTTTCCATGGTCATGGCATTGGTCATTGAAATAAGTTTAATCATTTTTATAAAGATCCTCTGTATTCTCCAGAGTCTCTTCAGCTTTTGAGATAGAGTCTTAGGGTGTAAATAAAATTGAATCAGCTCATTAATAGGGCGAGTCATTTCATTAGAAAATTTCTTTAAGAATTCCTGCTCCTGGGAGGTCATCCCTATCTCTTCAAGAGTATAAAAAATACACTCGATAAACTCATCCGAGATTTTCTGACAATCTTCTTCCGTTAACTCCGTCGGTCCAGGAAAACTCATCATCGGATTATTAAAATGGGGGCTCATTTTAAGTCTTTCAATAAACCTTCTAGAAAGATCCTCTTGTTGATGGGGAGATAGTTGCTGGATCTTAGCTGTCAGTTGACTGACAACAGGATGCTTAGAATGCTTGAGGCTAATGTCATTCATGTCCTCAAGAGCAGCGGTTAAACCACTAATATCGGCAATCGCTTTAATTTCTTTGAGAATAGGTGACAGAGGCTCTTTAGATTTGGGATGAATACGTTTGTAGGGAGATTTATGAACCTTAGCGACTGTTTTAGAAACCTTCTTGACCGTCCGACCCAGGTTATAAGCCAACTTCAAGTGTAGAGAATCACGCTTTTTAACAGTGAGAGTCTTTTTGGTTGTTTTTCTTTTAGTCATAAGAATTACTTTTAGAAGAATTATGCACGGCTTGTTAATGCCTTGAGCTGTTTGGCTAACTCATCAACATCCATCGCCAAATCCATATAACCCTGGGCACCTGTTTTCTGGATCACCTCGGCCATAGACGTTTTATCCATGGAGGATGTGAAATAGATTGGTTTTTGACCGTTTAAAGAAGCCTTGATAGCTTCACAAACCTTATCTCCGTTGATATCAGGAAGGTAATAATCTAACAGAAAAATATCGTAGGAGTTTTCCAAAGCCTTGGCAATTCCCTCATTGCCAGTTAAAACCGTATCCACACTAAACCCTTCTTCTTGTTCCAGCTTCTTCTTAATAATCTTGTTAACAATGGCGACATCATTAACAATCAGTATCTTAGGCATGTCCTCTTCCTCTTTATCGACGATATTCTATTGTGAGATAGGAGTTGTTGATTCTTGGATGATTCGATTCGCCAATTCCAGCTCCCGTGTGCGATATTTTAGAGCCCGGGTCATTTGAAGCTTTTCAATCGCTTTTTGAATAAAAATAAGAAGATTCTCAAAATCGATGGGTTTCTTCAAGTAGTTCATCGCCCCTTCATGCATCGCCTTAATGGCACTGGCCTCATCTCCATAACCCGTCATAATAATAGCCTCAAAATCATCGGAAATCTTTCGCATCTCATGCAATGCTGTAAGACCGTCTATGATGGGCATTTTGATATCCGTCAAAACGATATCAATTTTTTCTTGTTTAAATATATTTAACGCCTTTTCTCCGTCGATAGCAGAAACAACATGTTTACCATCTTTTTCTAACAATTTCACAAGAAGCTCTTGAGCTGTAACGTCATCCTCCATGACAAGAACCTTGGGAATAAAGGTAAGTTTTTTATCTGCGGCAATCTTTTCTTTAGCTCGACCTAAACTCAACGACAAAATATCAAGGTCAATAGGTTTTCTAATATAATCTAAAGCTCCCTCTCTTAAAGCTTCAATCGTTGTATCGACTTCGCCAAAAGCCGTCATCAAAATAACCTGTGTCAAAGGAGAAATCCTTTTAATAGCTTTTAAGACCTCCATCCCACTCATTTCAGGCATCTTTAAATCGCTAATGACAATTTCAGGATGTTCTTTCTCAAAGATCTCAACACCGACACGGCCATTTTCAGCAGTTAAGACGCTAAATCCCTCCTTCTTGATCACACGGCCCAAAAAATTCTTAGCACTTTCATCATCCTCAATCACTAAAACTTTATACTCCTCCATAAATCTCTCCTCGTTGATCCCCTATTGGTCAAAGGGAAGGTATTGATTTGTTTATTTAAATTTGAACGATCGCTGGAAAAGTTAAACGAAAAGTTGTCCATTCTCCAGGTTGGCTTTCAACTTCGATTTGACCACCATGCTCTTCTATGATCTTTTTGGCAAACGAAAGACCTAATCCTGTACCTATCCCAGGTTCCTTAGTTGTAAAGAACGCCTCAAAAATCTTATCTTGGATTTCACAAGGGACACCTGGCCCGTTGTCCTTAAACTCGACAACGATATTCTTACGATCAGGATCTAGGTAGGATTTAATTTCAATTGTCTTGCTTGGCTTATTGGCCGCTTCCATAGCCTGTCGAGCATTCGTGATGATATTAAGAAAGACCTGTTCAAGACGAACAGAATCTCCAGTAATCATAGGAAGATTGTCAGTGAAATTCTTTTCAACGCCAATATTGTGATTCGAGAGTTGCTGTCCAAAGAAAATAAAAACATTGTCTATGACCGTATTAATATTAAGTTCCTCCATAGCTTTTCCTGGAGTGTATTTAGCAAACCCTCTAATGTGGTCGATAATTTTAGCCATACGGTTCATTTGGCTGATAATTTCTGGAAGATCCTCCTTGGCCCCTTCTAAATCAAAACGATTCTTTTCAATATCCTTGGCAATCGATTGGCAGATAATCTTAGTCACATTCAGAGGCTGATTTAATTCGTGGGCGATACCCGCGGTAATTTCTCCAATGGCCGCCATTTTTTCTGACTGGATCATCTGAATTGTGAAATCTTTTAATTGCTGGTCGGCACTTTTTAACTGTTGCGTCATTTGCCGATTATCCTCTTCGACCTTCCTACGCTCTTCTTCAAGCCTTTTGAGGCGCTGCTCTTCCAATTCTTTAATACGTAAATGAACCTTAATCCTGGCTCTAATTTCTTCATTAATAAATGGCTTGGTAATATAATCCACAGCTCCCGATTGAAACCCTTTAACCTTACTTTCAAGATCTGTGGATGCTGTAAAGAAAAAGACAGGAATAAACCTATATTTATCATCGGACTTTAATCGTCGACAAACTTCAAATCCATCCATGCCTGGCATTTGAATGTCTAATAAAATGATGTCAGGAATGTTTTGGGCGATCATATCTAAAACGCCCTGCCCATCACCTGTTTCTAAGACTTGATAATCATCTTTCAAAACTTCTTTTAAGATCGTTCGATCGAGCAAAGAATCGTCGATAATGAGAACTTTCTTTAGAGGCACACTATTCATTTGAAATCCCTTTTAACTTTCTTGGATCAAGCTCCAGGAGGTAATAAAATCTTAAAAGTTGACCCCACGCCGACATGGCTATCTAAAAAGATTTCCCCACCATGGCTTTGAATAATTTTAGAAGCAACAAACAATCCTAGCCCTTTCCCTTTTCCAGGTTTCCCATCTGGAGCCAGGGCCGACTTTGTTGTAAAAAAGGGTTGGAATATTTTATCACGGACATCCTTAGAAATCCCCAGACCGTTATCCGTAATTTCTATACAAATTTTCTTAGTGTTATCCATCACATAGGTCTTGATACCAATACTTCGTTCTTTCTTTCCAGATTCTTCGACGGCATTACGGGCATTTGACAAGATATTGAGAATCACTCTTTCCATGCCAGTGGCATCACCTAGTATTTTGGGCAATCCTTTAGTTAACTCCTTATTGACAACAATACCGTGGTCTCGCATTTGTGCCCCGATTAAAGAGAAGGCCTTTTCAATGGCATCATTCACATCATAGATAACTTTTGAAGTGTTTTCTTTATGAGAGGAAAAGACCCTCATGTGTTCAATGATGCCGGCCATTTTATTTAACTGGTTGACAATTTCAGGCAAATCCTGTTTCGCTTCCTCTTGAGAAAATCTCCCCTTTTGGATATCGTTTAATATTCCCTGACAAATCAGTTTACTGACATTCAGAGGCTGGTTTAACTCGTGGGCCACACCAGCGGAGAGCTCTCCTAAGGCCGTCATCTTCTCTGTTTGCATCAGTTGGATCACAGAGTCTTTCAATTCCACAGGAGATTTCTTAAGTTGAACCATTTTATTGTAATACCAAAAGCTAAGAGACAAACAGACGAACGAAAAGAAAGCAAAAACACAAATAAAAAAGGATGCATCCATCTGACCATCTAAATAATTTTGCATAATGTTCTTATAAAGATAATGTTTAACATCTATTATTTCTTAACACAGCCCTTGAGATGGATATCAACACCAATGATATGATTGGTGATCCATTTTTCAATAAAATCGTGAACCTGCATTAATAATTCATCACCGCATTGTCCTGAAGCAAAAGTCTTCTTAACTTCTTCGACTTTAACAATAAACGCTTGATGCGCATCTTTATTTTCTTTCGCAAAAGGACATTGATGCTGATTCATGCAATCCTCTTCAAATTTAAAATGGGCCTTGGCATATGCTTCCAATAAAGGAAAAGAAACTTCCAAATAGCTCATCCCTTTTCCATTTTTAATACATTCTTCAAAATCATTAAAAAACTCAAACAGCATCCGATGCTGTTTATCGATGGAATCGACTCCTGAGCTATACCGTTCCTGATCCCATTCAATCATGTCATTACCGCCTTTATTTCACATTCAGATTAATATTCTAATTGAGCCATCAGTTCTAAATTCTCTTTTGTTTTTTCATCCAGCAATCTCATCTTAGAGTAATGTTCCTCTAATCGTCGACGCATTTCTTTCGAAATTAAGGCGAGAGTATCTAAAACCAACTCCACTGATGAGATTTCACTTCCCAATTTCTGTAAATCAGATTCTTTATCTTGAATGGTTTGTGCCCATTGTTGTTTTTCATTCTCAATGCTTTGGATGTCTCGTAATCGGGATTCGCTTAAACGCCCTTCTTCTTCCTTTAATTTCAGAATTTCTTCTCTAAAACTTAAAAGATCCTCCTGGTTTTGTAATAATCGATGTTGTGTCGATTCTAAATTCTTAACAGCCTCCGATGCTGATTCATGCTCTTTTTGTAATCGCGCCTGGAGTTCCTGTATTTGATTGTCCTTCTGTTGCAATAATTGATTTTTTTCTTGATAAAACTTCTCTAGCTCTTTAGCAAGACTTTGAGCCTGGGTCGGTTGTTTTGCAATAGCCTGATTTAATCGGCGAATTTCCTTATCTTCATCGACAGCGATTAGAAATAGGAAGATACCACAACCAATGACTATAGCCAGAAATATAATAAAAATAGTTAATGACATATTCCTACACCCGCCTCATTATGGGTTAAGTCTCATCTGACGCAACTTCCTTAATTTCTCTAAGTTCTTATCAATACCCTTGGCCTCTGTCTCTGTGACACCCACGTCTTCAATATTACTTTGAATCTCCTGATGTTTATAGAGTCCTGATAAATCCACAAGCTCTGCATCTGCCGCCTGTTTGACTTCTTGTATGCGTGCGGTGCGCATTTCCACAGGTAAAGACTTTAAGTCTTTTAACATCGCCATTAAACGATCCGATATTTTATCCCCCAACACATCAAGGGTTCCTTGTAACAGCTTCTCCATTTGCGCATTTTGATCCACGACTGGTTCAGTCGTAGGCTGTTGGGCGGCACCCCCCACAGAAATAGAGGGCGTAGCATGTTTCCCATTTTGAGAACGTTTCTTAGAAAGAGCCTCTTTAAGCTTGTCATTTAATGCGCATTCATTGCGCAAGGATGAGTTTAAATCCTCCTCCATCGAGAACAGCGATTCATTGAGTTTTGTATAAGCGTCCTCGATGTCCGCTATTTTTTGAGACAAACTGTGAATGGTTTTATCGATGTCCATAAATTTGATCAGGTGCTATTTTGAAACAGCTTCTGTTTTAGACTCTTGAGTATTGATCGCCTGAAATAAACAGCCTCGAACAACGCTTGTAAAAGGGTCATCGGAAAGTTTAACGTCTCCGACGCTGATACCTAACGAAACCGTCTGCAATTCTTCCTTCACAACCTCTAGAAAACCACCGACCATGGAGGAGCCACCCGCAAAAACAATATCAATAGGCTCCTTTAACTGAGAGGTTTCCTTGCTCGTCGTAAATACCTGAGCCATGTGTTCTAGAAAATAACGAATATAATTACGGTAATAAATAGCTATTGCTTCTTCTTCGCGGGTCTTAGGATTCTTTAAATTCATCCCCTGTTCTTTAATGGTTGTTATATGGGTAATAGGAATGTTAAGAACCTTAGCCGCACTTTGATCAATCCAATCCCCTCCACGGGTCATCGAAAAAGATATTAATGGCACCGTGCGATACGCCGCGCAGACATTGACCATCCCTCCGCCACAAGAAACACCAATACCTGTATAGTTCTTATATTCCAATTCGGAAAGAACAACAGCATATCCCTCATCAATCACAAGAGCATCAAATCCTAACGATCTTAATATTCCTTCAAAAACACTACTATGATAGATGGTGTCTTGATTTCTATCGACGGGATTGGCTGGAACAGAAAAACAACACACCTCACCTTTTTGCCTTGGTTCCCAAAGAATATTCTGAACAATCAACTTAATGATCGAAATAGACTCTGCTTCTGAGGGGTTAAGGATCCCCATACTCATGGTCCGCTTGACCTCTGTGTTGAGGATATTAGCGAATTTATGAGCAAGGTTACCGAGGACAAACATATTGCTTCCTAGAGAAACACATTTAATCTTTAGCTCTGCTAAGAAATCCTTGGTGGACTGATCCCCACGAATAGAAAGAAAAGCATTACGCTCAGTTTTGACAAAAACCTTGGTTCCTTCAATTTCTCGAGAAGCGACCAAATACGCCGTTCCCACATCCAATCCAACCCCTAAACGTTGGTGAACTTCGCTCTGGATGACATCTCCTTGACGAGGAAGATCCACAGAAGTTATCTGCTCCTTGGGAGCCACAGAAGCTGCTGTGTCCGAATGATGAAGGATGGGTTCTTCCATTTTTTCAGAAACGATTTCTTTAGCGACGGTTCTTTTAAAAACAACCTCCCTAGCCACTCTTGCACGAGCAGCTTCTTCTCTAGCGGTTCTTTCATGAGCGGCGGCCTCCCCCTCTAACCGCGCCTTCTCAGCCGCTTCTCGAGAGGCTCTTTCTGCCGCTTCTTTTTCTTTAACCAATCGTTCTCGCTCAAGGGCTTCTTCTTGAGCCGCTTCTTCATCCTTTGCCATCTCTTCATGATCCAATTTCTTACGGAGATATTGATTGATGGTGCGAAGCTTATTTCTCATTTCTTCAATGGATAAATTCTTAGTATCTTGGGCAGAATACTGGGAAGGTTTTTTTTCTGCTCCATTACTAGACGAAAGATCTCTAATTCTTGCATTGAGGCTTTTTAGTCGAGCCCCCACATCTTCGAGATCCTTATTAACTTTTTCACTATTAGATTCTGCCATAAATTATCCGCCGAATGTTATTCTGAGGTTCCAAAGGTGGCTTGATAATTCGCCCACCATCGGTTCCATGCTTCAACGGTCTCTTCATTCTGACCTGTAATCTTCTTTAACGCGTTATTCGCTTCTTTTTGAATGTCTGAATTTTGATCTGACAAAAGAGTCATTAAAGCGGAAATAGCCTGATGGGCTTTAAATGTCGCACACATGTGAATGGCTAGTTTACGGACATCATCGTCGATATCATGTAACAAACGCATGATAAGAGGTATCCCACGTTCCCCATAGGTCGAACAGATTAAATTGAGGATTTGTTTACGAATAGAGGCTTGAGGATCCTTGATGGCCGAGGATAAAATCTCAAAACTTTCATCATCTTTATATTTTGAAATAGCTCTTAAAGCCACAAGCCGTAAATCCACATTCGAATGTGACAGATACCTTTTGAAAAAATCACGATCCAAATCGGATCTATCATTCAATGTGGAAAGAGTATGCAATAACTCCACCTGTTTCAGTGGACTCTGTTCTTCAATGAGCATTTTCTTTAAAATTGGAATAGCGACGGATTTTGATAATTTCTTGATTTGATTTAACGCTTCCAGCCTGACCTGAGGATGTTGAGAACTAAAATCATTGATATAAATCTCAGGCCGAAGGACTTCTTCTTGTTCTGAAATAGAAAAATCAGAGGGAAAAGCAACTTCTGATCTTTTCTCCTCTGATTTTAAAGAATTTCTTTTGGGAGCTAACGATTTAGTCGGTTGTGAAGGGGTAACTTTTGAATGTAAGGAAGTATCCGTCGTTAAGGGCGCCCAGACAACGTTAATAATGGACTTAGCACACTCTCCAAAAAAACGTAGGGTGTCATAAGTAATTGCAACCACGGAGCTACGGTTTTCCTGTGCCATAATATTCCCCTCACATGTGACCATTCACAAAAAGCCCTGACAACCATACCGCTTGCCTCTGCTTACTTACTTCGTTGTTTTCTTGCGTTCTTCCTGCACAATTTCTTCATCATTCAATGCGGCCAATAGTAATCCCTTAGCTGTTGCATTCAATGGTTCTGTCGCTAATCTGACCTTGTTGATAGGAATAGGAAATTCCATCTTCTTTAATTCTTCTTCGAAAACATCAATGAATCCACCGACTAAGGAAGTCCCCCCCGAACAGACGATATCTACGGGATCTGGGAATTGTGGAATGCCTTCCGTCGACTCAAACTTAGCCTTAATATTATTTAAGGTATAACTGATGAGATTACGATAATAAATTCCAATGGCTTCTTCTTCGCGATTCTTAGGACTTTTGAGATTGACGCCCTTTTCTTTTAATGCCGCTGCTCTGGTTGAATTGGTTCCCAAGACCTGGGCGACATTTTTGTCAATCCAATCACCTGCACGGCTTGTCGAGAACGCAACAGCGGGAATCGTCTTATAAGAGACGCAGACATTCACCATCCCGCCGCCGCATGAAATCCCAATACCCGTAAAATCCTGATCTGCCAATTCACTAAAAACAACCGCATGGGCTTCATTCATTTCTTTAGGGATATATCCTAAATTCTTAAGTGCACCCGCGATAATCCCAGAATGGTAGACGATATTAAAATCAGCATCGATAGGATTGGCAGGCACACAATAGTAGCAAGGGATATTCGGTCCGTCCGCTTTTCCTATGACCGCCTCCACCAATAAACCAAAAATAGGTGCCGCATCGGATTCATTGGGACTCATCACTCCCGCCTTCATTGGTCGACGGATAACCTTATTCATGATATTCGCTAATTCAAAAGCAGACTCGCCTAGAATGTAGACCTTCTTACCCATCTCAACATACTGAACCTTTTGCTGTAATAACATTTTCTTGGTAAAAGGGCTTACATCCACATCTAAAAAACAGTGTCTCATGAGTTTAATTTTGATACTTCCGTCGTCGGCCTGGGTTGCGCCAACCAAATTCATTGTTCCTACGTCTAATCCTTTAACTTTTCTTGCCATTACAATTCCCTTTCTAGTTAAACTCTGAAACTGTTTCTATTTCAGAAAATTTATGGTTACTTCTTGTAGTAGTGTCCTTTGGCCTTAGCTCGAGTGTCACTGAGCATGGTTCGGATTTCAGCTAAACTTTCCGTAGCCTCCTCCAAATCACTCTGAGCCTTTATCTTTTCTTCCGTCGCTAAAGCCACCTGTTCCTCTGCTTCTTTTAACTTCTTGCGTAACTCATCCTTCGCCTCTTCCGTCGCGTAAATACGATCTTGAAAATTCTGAATCGTTGAATTCGCGCTGTTGAGTTCTGCCTCCATTTGATCAATACGAGCCTCTCTGGATTTAACATCCCTGATCAATAACTCGATTCTTTTAGCAGACTCGTCTTGTTCTTTAGCTTTATTCTGTAAATTCTCTTCTAATTCCCTAATCTTTTCTATCGTCTGCAAACGTTCATTCTCGAGGAATTCTAAATTAAAATTCATCTTCTCTTGAGAGACGAGGAGCGCTTGTGTTTCTTTATCTTTAGCCTCCCCAAGAGCAATTCTTTTTTCCGCCTTTTCTAACGCTGTCTTTAACCTCTGGATTTCATTTTCTTGAACATCCTTAATCCCAAAAGCAACTTCTAACTGTTTCTCGAGATCAGAAATAATTTCTAAAACACTATCTTTCTCTTCTTGGGCATGTCTAGTGTGTTTACCATTCACCGCTTCTCGAATCGAATCCATGGGTTTCTTTATGTTCTTTGCCGTTTCATTCGTTTTGTCTAGTTTTGTAATCATATTTTCCTTTCCCCTTAGGCAGCGTGCCTTTAAAAACTCTATTGAGATGCCTAAAGCGCTTTTTAAGTATAACAATCAAACAAAACAAGAATCAACCAAAATAAAATAAGGTTCCAAAAGTTGAAATTGTTATATTTATTCCAAATCAATCATTTGGGTGCTTCCCACATAATCCACCCGTTTAAGTTCTTGGATGGCTTGAACCTTCTTCAAAATGCTTGTAATCTTAGCCAGTTCAGCCTTTATTTTTAATAACGTCGTATGCTTCTTATCCTCTTCATCGGTTTGAGCCAAAAGAATTTCAAGATACGTAATCGCGGCCATTAAGGGTTGATTCATATTATGGTTATAGGTAACGACCATATTCTTCACCGCTTCTAGATTGGTGATTTGAAGACGCTCTTCTTCCGCTCTTTTAATACGCAGATGGGCTCTGACTCTAGTTTTGACTTCTTCGGCATTAATAGGTTTAACGATGTAATCCGCCGCCCCTAGCGAAAAACATTTGACCATGTCTTCCGTCTTATCGAGCGCGGTAATAAAAAGAATGGGAATGCTCCGATGCTTGTCATGCGCCTTAAGTCTTCGGCAGACTTCATAACCATCCATATCCGGCATGATGACATCGAGCAAGATAATATCAGGTTGTTCACGTTCAACAGCCTCAAGCGCCGCTGGGCCTGAATTGGCTTCAACAACGCTATAGCCTTCGTTAGCCTTGCTAAGGACTATTCGTAAAACATGACGATTTGTTTCTTTATCATCGACAATAAGAATCTTGGAAGTCATTGGATCCATTATTGAAGTTCTTTCATAGCGAGTTTTAATTCCTCGGCCTTTTGAATAATAGCCTGTTTATCCTTAGCTTCCTTAGCCAAGGTCTCCAAGGTCTTGGCAAGATCTTGCATATGCGTCATATACAAATTTCCGGCCATACCTTTAAGACCATGTCCAATTTGAGAAATGACAAGAAAATTATCCGTAGCAATAGCTCCATCTAATTTATCGATTTCTTCCTGGGCTTCTATTAAAAAGCATTGTAAAAGTTCGTTAAAGATCTCCTCATCTATCCCTAGAATCTCCATCGCCTTTTTCTTGTGTTCTTGATCCATAAAAAACCACCCCTTTCTTACCTCATTCTCCGCACTTCTTGCGTAGAATATGCCACCTATTCACCGCATACGCAAATCTTCTTAACGCTTCAACCATTTGAGAATTTGAACTTTAAGCTTATCCCGATTGATTGGTTTTGTCAGATAATCATTCATCCCCGATTTCAATGCTTCAGTTTCATCGTCCTTCATGGCCGCGGCTGTTAAAGCAATGATGGGGATCTCTTTATTAACGTCTCGTCGAATAATCTGTGTCGCTTCAATTCCTCCCATCACAGGCATCTGAATATCCATGAGACACACATCATAAAAATTGTTCTTAATTTTGTCTATGGCTTGCTGTCCGTCGTTGGCAAAATCAGCGCTGCAACCAAACATATCCAGATAAACCTTAAGTAATTTCTGATTGGCCACTTTGTCCTCGACAACCAAAACCTTAACTCCCTTTAAAGATAATTCCCCAGCCGTATGGCGGGTCACAATATCCCTTTCCTTCCTTTCATCTCCTAACACCGTCTGTATAATTCTAACAAGATCTTGACGGATGACAGGTTTAGGCAAATACGCGTCAAATCCCGACTGATGAGCTTGTTCCGCTGTTCCAGGCCTTGCATCAGAGGTAGAGGCAATGAGTTTAATGCCGTGATACTTTTCTTCTTGTCGTAAATGTTTAGCCAAGGTCATCCCATCCATTTCAGGCATCATAATATCCGAAATGATAATATCCGGTAAGCTCTGCTGCTGGCTTAACCACCCTAATAATTTATGTGCTCGATCTGCCAAGAAAACGACATCCATACCCATGTCTTTAGAATATTTTTCAACCAATTTAGCAGCGCTCACATTATCATCGACGATAGCAATTTTCTTTCCTTTAAGATTATCAACATTCACTAATAAAATGTTTTCATCATTAACAGATCTACCTACTTCTAATTGTAAGGTCACAATAAACTCACTGCCACGACCAACCTCGGAGCGTAACTCAATATCTCCTCCCATTTTTTGGGCCAAAGCTTTGGCAATAGAAAGACCTAATCCCGTCCCTCCATATTTTCTGGTGGTGGACTCATCGGCCTGGGTGAATAACTTAAAGACCGTCCCTAGCTTATCCGCTGGAATACCAATCCCTGTATCCTTAACCGTAATGGTAACCTTCTGACGTTGACCAATTGCCGCGTAGGGTTCAGACGCATCAATGATAATCTTGATTTCTCCTCGCTCAGTAAACTTAACCGCGTTGCCTAAAAGATTAAGAATGATTTGACGGATCCTGGTGGGATCCCCCATAAAAGAATTTAATGGGTTAGGTAAATATTCAAACAACAGGTCAATGTTTTTGTCCTGGACCTTAACCTTGATGACTTTTAATAAACTACCCGCTAGGTACTCCAGATTGAAATTGATATTCTCTAGAACAAGACTATTAGCTTCAATCTTGGAAATATCCAAAATGTCGCTGATAAGAGCAAGAAGCATATCGCCGCTACTTTTAATCGTATCTACATAATCCTTTTGAACTTCATCTAAATCCGTGCCTTGCATCAAATCTGAAAATCCTATAATGGAGTTCATGGGGGTACGAATCTCATGAGACATGTTGGCCAAGAATTGACTTTTAGCATGACTCGCTGCCTCCGCTTTATCCTTCAACCGAATGAGCTCTTCTTCGACCTTCTTACGTTCAGAGATATCACGGAAAGAAATAACTGCACCTATAATTCTTTCCTTGTCCTTAACAGCCACCACACTGAATTCAACAGGAAATCCAGAACCATCTTTTCTCCAATAGTATTCTTCCCCATGACGAGATTGCCCATCTTTAAGCGTTAGGTTATTAGGACATTGGTCAGACGGATAAGGACTTCCATCAGGAAGGGTATGATGCCAGATGGGGTGACTGCATTTACCAATAAGTTCCTCGGCAGAGTATCCTAATAATTTTGTGGCTTGATCATTAATGAATGTATGCTCACCTTGAATATTTACCCCAAGAACTCCATCGCCTATCGATGACAATATTAATTCAAGTTTTTGCACATTCTGTTCAAATCGTTGACGGATAAGATTGTTATCCTCAAGCATACTCAAAAGAATCTCACGGGACTTAACAGATTCTTGCAAGAAATTCTCGAGTTCTTTTTGAGTCCTTTGAACAAGCTCTTCTCTCTTTTTTTGTTCACTCAGGTCAACCCACACACAATAAATAAAACTCTTCCCTTGTAACATGATCGGCGTCAAAGAAACCTGAACAGGGAAGTCTTCCCCACTCGCTTTCCGGTGGCTCCATTCGAATTGATGAAACCCTTTTTCTAA
>JADFYF010000109.1 GCA_015233165.1 Candidatus Omnitrophota bacterium | reverse complement strand
TAGTTGTTCCAGATATATAAAGACCGACGTTCTTAAAGAACTCCAATATCTTCGGTTCTGACATATTGCATACATACTTCATTATGATGGTCATGGCTTTTACATTTGGACCATACTCACCTTCATAGCCCTTCGGTACCTCACCTCTATATGTCCTCTTCTGTGACGGTGAGTAGTAAATCTCCTTTTGAAATTCTATGTTGTCTGTCTCTATTTTTATGTCCTGTACAATAACACTATCATACCCTTTAAATTCAGCATCACTCGGCAGATTCTCTTTGTCAACATGACATACTTCTGTTCTGTCTTTTTTTATTTTTCCTACTTTCGGCTCTCTATTCCTTTTGTTCTTCTCCTTATCTTTATCATTATTACGCTCTTGCTCAGATGAAATGTCCTTGTTGCCTTCTTTATTACCATTGTTTTTCGGCTTAACATCAGGCTTTCCCTGCTCTCCTTTTAATCGATTGATCTCATCTCTTAACTTCTGATTTTCAGCCTGAATATCCCTAATTGTAGAGGATAAATCCTCTATCAGGTTATAAAGTAGGCTAACACCACTCCTGACTTCAACATCAACTTTGTCTAAATCAATGTTTAGTCCCTCCAGCTTTGATTCTATTGCTTGTCGATTCATTTGTAACAGTCTATCACTTCTTGAACTATTTTGCAACAATTATTTTTCTGCTACCCCTCTACCATGCTTTTTAAAGAGGATACGAATTATTTTCGGGGCATGATCGCTGGCAAATCAGTATTGCAAAGGAGCTGACTATAGCAGGCTCTCCCTTGCGAGAAGCTACAGATGCTTACGTTACAAAGATAATTTCTAACGACAAAGAACAAATTATTGTAGCTATTGAATACTGTAATGCTTTACCAGCAGGAAACAATGCGTGGCAGCGCAATGGCAGAGCTATTGCGTGTGCTGAAATGGGAATTCCTTATTTTTATTATGCTGACGTTGGAGGAGTTGAACTTGATGGTGATAGAGGTATAAAAGCTCCGAGGTTTCCAAATCCAATAGTCCCTTTTTCTTATTTGACTGCAGGAACTTCATTACAAGTGATTTGCATACCAATATATGAAGCACATCCAGCTATTACCGAGACTCTAAGGAACAAATTTATTAATGTTTTTGGTTTAGAGGACAGTATTAGATTGATAAGATGTTTGTTGTATGAAACCAATACAGC
This sequence comes from Candidatus Omnitrophota bacterium, assembly GCA_015233165.1. Taxonomy (GTDB): domain Bacteria; phylum Omnitrophota; class Gorgyraeia; order Zapsychrales; family Fredricksoniimonadaceae; genus JACQCF01. Next base: position 3,681 of record JADFYF010000109.1, on the reverse strand, counting down.
AGACGCTCTAAATGTTTTGATTGCTAAAGGCACAGCCCTTGTAAAGATTCTTTCAAATGATAGAAAGCGAGTTGATACGTTAAGAGGAACACAATGGGATGATTTTATAGAAAATACTTCTGGCATCAAAAAAGCCGAGTGGTTGATGCAACATAGTAAACATCTAGTCTGGAAGAAGAAACAGTCCAATAAGGTAAATACAACCAAACAATTTAATGAACTGATTAGACAAGTGCAAAGGTTGAATTGTCTCTCTGTTGGTGCCAGCGAAATACCTATTTGTCTTGTTCCATATACAAAACTATGTGATTTTGCTACAATTGTTGAAAATAATTATCCAAATCAAAATATACTTATTAAAACACTTAAAGAACTTAGGCAACCGATTATTATTGTTTGGATTACTGGTTTTAAACCGCGTGGCGACGATTCCCGTCCTGATCGTGGAATAGTCCCCTTAGCTAGAATGTTATTCGGCAACGATATTAATATTCTAACGATCGTTTCTGGGCCAGCTAAAAAAGAAACCTGGATGATTTTTGAAAAAAACCCAAAAAAGCTGGCAAAAGAAAACGGATTATGGGAAGCCATTATAAACTTAAGTAATTTTGTTTTCATTGATAGCGTTACTTCTAAGAAAGGTGCTATGTTCTATGAGGTTGAATGTAACCTTACTCGAAACCAAAAACCAGTAATCTTCAATAAGGCAACGACAAAAGATTTAATTTATTCTGAACATGATACTGATACAGCAATACACAGTATTTACTCTAATCGGCAGAAAGAAGGGGTTTTTGAATCAATGTGCAATCCTCCAGGCGGTGATTGGTCAGGGATTAGTGTGATAGACTTTCAAAGTAATAGAGAATATCGCTGGACTTCACTACCTAGAGTTTCATCTGTCCAAGCTAAACGACCTGATCATGTTATTCAAATATTACATAAAAACGGATATATTTTTTTGGCCATAGAGTCAAAAACTTCTTCAGTTGATTTAGATGATGAAATTGGAACACGACTAACCACATATATAAAAGAGCTTTTTAGAAATTACCCTACAGCCTACAGAAAAAAAGATGAGAATTGGAAATCTTACGATAAAAATAATGCTCCATTTTCAAAATTCACAGCTTTTTCAGGAGGAGCTTTTTGTTTTAAAAACGATCAAGAAATGCTGGAAGCACTCACTAAAGGTAACTTGGATTTTATCATGTCTTTTGAATTTAGACCTGTAGGACAAAAATCAATATTACATATCAAAGTGACTGAACAATGCCAGTTTTTGATCGTTTTGACAACTAACCTGTGTAGGCAATCCGGTGCTGGGGTCGAAATTAAAATACACTGATTCGTAAACAGCATCTACGGTTGTCTTCATCATTTTTGTAAATGGAGAATTGCCAGTTTTAATAAATATCTTGTGCTGGTATATTTCCTTTGGTACTTCGTAGGAATATTCACGATTACCAGCAAAACCATCAAAGGTTAAAAGCCACTTTGCGCCTATTGTATTGAGCATATCAAGTTGTTTATAAAACGTATATAGATCAAAGTCGCTCCTCGTATACCTGTCTTTTGTTCCACCATATGGAGGATCCAAAAACACAAAATCATTTCTGGTCACAGCCTCAAGAGTTTCTCGATAATCAATATTTAAAAAAATAATATCCTTTAAATATCCACTCCATTTTAATATTAAATTGGTAAGTGTTTTAGGTTTAATACCTGGCCTGGTTAAATGGAAAGAATTATTAAATTCACCTTTTTCGTTATATCTAATCAAACCATTTACACATGTGCGAGTAAGAAACAGAAAATCAAAAGCATTTTTAGTCTTGTTAAAGTTATTTCTAACTTCATAATAGACCTGGTACCCCTCTGTTTGTAACCGCTCCCAGCGTATTTGATATTCATAGGCTGTTTGTTCAGGATTAGTTTTTATTGCTTCCCATAACGCAATTAACTCAGGAATTATATCGCTGGCTACGCCATTAGTAATTTTACGAAAGGGCAGCATAGCCCCTCCGCCTACAAAGGGTTCAAAATACCGATTTGCGTTGGGCACTAATTTACTTAAAACTTGAGCAACATGTCGTTTACTGCCTGACCACTTGATAACAGGGGCGAATGCCAGATTTTTAGAATTTCGCATTATAGTAATACCCCCTCTCGACTTTTTAGATAATGTTCGATTCTATTAATGGAAAGGTCAAAATATTCTTTATTTATTTCATATCCGACAATATCCATATTATACTTCAAGCCTGCAATAATCTCCGTTCCAGAACCAGAAAAAGGTACTAATAGTCTGCCGTTACGTTTAGCAGCTATAAGCATGATTCTATCAATTAAACGTTGAGGTTTCTGCGTTGGGTGTTTGCCAAATGCCAATTCTTCTTTGTCCTTATTATTGGGTATATCCCAAACTGTCCTTAATTGTTTACCAGGTTCTTTGAAATTATCTTCCCTGAATTTAGCGTTCTTAACTTCCTCATAATTGAAAAAATATTCTCTCTTTTTACCACCGCTATGCACCCATAAAATTGTCTCATGGCTAGCAGTTAAGCGTCTTGCTGATAAGTTTGGAAAAGCATTTCGCTTATACCAAACAATCTCATTTATGATTTCCAAGTTTAACAACTGACAACAAGTATTTACAAATCCAGAATTATGATAGGTTGAATGGATCCAAATTGACCCTGTAGGCTTAACCAATCGTTTTAAATGAGATAACAATGTAAAAGTCCTACAAAAACTGTCGTCTTGTTTTAATAGGTCCCATATTTGGGTATTTATTTTCCAGTTTCCTCCAAATCCTTCAATATTTTTATCACTATCGTAGCTCCATTTTTTATATGTGGCTGCTCCATAAGGGGGGTCGCAAAGTGCTAAATCAAAAAAATTATCTTCCATTTCTGACATTCCGATAATGGAATCCTGTAAGGTTAAGCAAATGTTTTCATTTATATACTTATTCATAGGATACATAAATCCTTTGTCGATAATTGCAATGCCGCAAATGATAACTCCATACGCTATGATTCCGATGCTATGGTTATAGGTTTAACCGTTATAGGTGTTGCTAATGGAGGCATATTTTTCCAGATATTCTTTTAACGCCTCTTCAACAACAAGGTTAACTTGGATATCATTGTTTAACGCAAGTTGCTTGATAGCCTTAACCACGGCAGGAATAAGCCTAAAGCCTACAGGTTTACGTTCTATAGTTGATTTCTTCAAGTGTTAAACTCCTTTTGTGTTAATATATACACATATCTACCTATCAATAGATTAACATAGATAAAAAAATAACGCAACAACAAAATAGTTCATTCTCATTTATTTGGAAGGGAAAGAAGGAGAGCGGTTCAGTCCCCTCCCGTGTATGAGGTTATGCTAGTAAGGCCTTATGGGGAACGGATGGGCGTTGACCTAGTTTAAAATAATTTATCGCTTGTTTGAGATCACCTGACAGAGTGAGAAGTTCACTGGCTGTGCTGGAAATCATTGTTGCATAGTCGGAGTTTTCTTTAGAGAAATTGGCTACCGATGTAATATCGTGATTTACCTGCTCCGAGGTTGTTGACATCTCCTCTGTCGCTGAGGCTATGTGTGCGACCATCTCCTGTAGGGATGCGATGCTTTCAACTATCTTATCCAGGGTATCTCCAGCTTTAGTGG
>JADFYF010000108.1 GCA_015233165.1 Candidatus Omnitrophota bacterium | reverse complement strand
TCATATCCTTTTCCTTATATATCTAAAGAAAGTATGCCCTATAAAAACACCTTGTCAAGACGTGAAGAAGTTATTTCAGGAAGCGTTTTATGGTCGATTACAACTGGGTAATGAGTCGTTCGGTGGAGGCTATTTCTGCTTCGACCAAATCTAAATCGTGCAGAAGGATCAGCTCTAAAGGTTTGCTTTGCGACGGAAGATTCTTGATCACAAGCAAGTCTTTACGAATCTTTTTTAAAATAATCAGACGGGTTCTTAAACCTTTTTTGGCCAAAGCCTGATCCACCAGAGGCAGAAAATATAAGGAAAGGTCCATCTCAAAATAAGGCCTCTCGACCGACAGAAAGCTGCTGGTAACAAGCTCTTCAAACTGCTTCTTTCCCTTGGAGGTAATCCGATAAATATATTTCTGAGGGAAACGTCCTTGTTGGGGGCCAACCTCCTTCTCCACAAGACCCGCTTCTTCCATCTTCTTAAGGGGATAATAAATCGACTTAATCTGGAGGCCTATCGCAGGAACAAGCTCCTTCTCAATCTGGCGTTTGATTTCATAGCCATGCTTGGGACCTTCGGCTAACAAACCTAGAAAAAGAAATTCGTTTTCAATCATGGCTGGGCAACAGGAGCTCCTGTCACAACAGGCTTCTCTGCCTTAATCTTAGGACAGACTGTCGGATAGGTTTCTTGTAACAGCATTCGATTAAGAAGCTTAACCTGATCCGCATTCTTTTCTTTGTTATTAACTAAATCCAACATGTCTTTAGATAAAGGCAATTCTTTATATTTGGTCGTCCAATTGTCATAAAACTTAACATCTGTTAAAAGAATATTAAGGGAATCCAAGGCATCCTCCCCGGAAGGAACACTAAAACCATCGTCTTCGATCGCCTTAACTAAAGCCTCAGGCGTCAGTGGCGATTGAAACTCAACCGAAGAAAAGCCATCAGTACTATCCGGAGGAACTAATCCAAAGGCAACATCCATTCCATGAAATAAACCTTTAGCTAAAAGACGTTTAGCATTGGTACTCAGCGAGGATAATTCAATACGTGTTTGATGGTCATTGAGCTCAACAAAGAACACCCCCACCTCTGTTGTGTTTACCGAGCCTGGAATCCCCATAATAACCATTAACCCACGCACCTCGTCTTTCTTAAAAATAACATACTTCTTCTTAGCAACAGCACTCGCCGTCCTGATACATTCCCAATATCCCTTATCATAGGTCTTCGTCAACGCATTAATACGTTTCTCTTCTAAAACCCTGGTCGATGATCCCCAAATACTTTTAGGAACATCCTTCAGCCCCGTACAACCGACGATCCCTAAGATCAAAACTGCAGAAAGAAATCTCAAAGCTATTCTCATACCCAATCCCCTATGAAGGTGCCTGAGTCGTTTTTTGCAAAACTTCCAGACGATCCAAAGCATCCTTTAATTGATGTTGATAATTCTCACACGCACGCTCAAAACTAGTCACCTGTGCTCTGGCCTTTGTTAATTCCCACTGCAGGTTCTCCGATCGCTCCTTCTCCTGTTCATGATCCACTTTAAGCGTCTGATTGTCCTGCTTAAGCCCAGCGATCTCCTCCTGAGAAACGCCACTACTGACACTCTTTAATTTCTCAATATCCTGGGTTAGGGTGTTGATCCTATCTTCATAACCCGCCCTCAAAGATTCATTCTCTTGTTTTAAATTTTGGATTTCTTTCCGAAGGTTCTCGGTCGCATTGATGACCGCAGCCTCTATGGAAGACTGCAACATCGCCTTTTCTGTTAGCAACTCTTGATTCGTTTTCTTGAATGTTTCATTATCTTGCTTTAATACCTGATTTTCATCCTGAAGGGGTTTGATGATATTCGCAGAGGATGCTTCCAACGAGGACTGTAATCTTTGATTCTCCATGACTAATTTAGCGGTTTCTGTTTTAACAGCCACGATCTCCTGTGCCATCTGCTGTTTAATCGCGACCACCTCTTCCTGAAGTTTCTTAGCCTGCTCCTGACTATCCACTAAACGCGTCTGCAACACATCCTGTTCCTGCTTCAAAAATACAATATTCTCCTGAGCCTTAATCAGCGGGGTATTATCGACGACAACAGGAGTTACCCTCGCATTTTTTAACTGCTCATTCTCCGCCTTTAACTGCTCAATGGTATTAAGAGCCTCTTGAGATTGATTTTGTGCCTTCTTAGAAATCGCATTTAACTCATCTTCTAAATCTCTAACCTTCTTTTGATAAAGAATTTCTTTATGTTCATATTCCTTAGTAATTTGATCTAAGCGTTCCGATTCCTTAACGACCACAGCGGAACTACTCACCGGAACCTCCACAGGTTTATCTGTCTTTCTCTGAGTAAAAGCAGAAGGCGACTTATTTGAACCACTGGCTGTTATAGGAGGAGCATCCACCCCCGCTTCTTTTTGAAGCCAATAATATAAAAAACCAATGACAGAAATCGCAAAAAGAACAATAACACCGAGAATAATAAATAGAATCATAGGCCCTCAACGTTAGATGTACGATTTGTTCTTAAGATATCCGCAATAATCGGCGACGGCGTCTTCTAATGCTGTCAATGGTTGTGTATATCCCGCCGCTTTTAACTTGTGCATATCTGCCTGGGTAAAATACTGATACCGAGGCTTTAAGATCTCCGGCATCTCCATATACTCAACAGAAAGTGGTTTGCCTACGGCCTTAAACAAGGCTGCCGCCAATTGATTCCAGCTGCAGGCCTGACCTGTCCCCACATTAAAGATGCCATTGACGTGAAGGTTGTTCATTAAAAAAATCATAACATCAACCACATCTTTAACATAAACAAAATCTCTTTTTTGCTCTCCATCTTTGTATTCGGCCTTGTAGGATTTAAATAATTTCATCTTCCCTTCGCTCACCACCCCATCATAAGCTTTAGCGACGACCGAACGCATATCGTCCTTGTGATATTCATTAGGGCCAAAAACATTAAAAAACTTAAGCCCAGCCATCTTGGTTTGATAATGATTATGAAGAACCCACAGATCAAATTTTTGTTTGGATAAGCCATAGAGATTCAGTGGTTTAAGCGTAGGGATTAAGGATTCCTCGTCGCTGTAACCATTCTCTCCATCCCCATAGGTAGCGGCTGAACTGGCATAGATCAGACGAGCATTATACTTAAGCGCCCACTTAGCCACTTCACAGGAGTATTCATAATTATTCTTCTCAAAGTAATCCGCATCCTGAACGGTGGTCGAGGAACAGGCCCCGATATGAAAAATACAGGACACATCAAAATCAAAGGTGTCCCGACGAAGAAGTTTTAGATATTCCGCCTTATCAAAATACCGAACATACTTCTTGCCGGTTAGATTCTTTTTCTTTGGATCAGAATCATCATCGTAATGATCCACGACAATGAGATCTGTTCGTCCTAATTCATTGAGTTTGGCAACTAAACAGCTACCGATAAATCCAGCAGCTCCTGTGACGACGATCATATGTTTTCCTTATTTGGCATGTGAACCTAGATAATCCCCGATACTACGCCCCATATCATAGGCGACACTGAGAGTCTTTTCTTTCTTAGGGTTAAATCTTCTTTCTTCAGAAAAACTTAACAGACGCTGACCATTAGAGATTAGCCAAACTTCCCCTTCTAGGGCTATGCAACTTTCAGCGGGACGAAACATCATCTTTCTAAGTTTTCCGGTTTTAGAAAATTCATCGATATATCCCTGAAGCGCCATCCTAGGCTGAGTCTTCTCAGGATCTACGACATGAAAGGCGTTCTTCTGAGCATCCAAGCTTTCTTTAATACCCCGAATAATCATTAACGAAAGACGATCCAATTCGTCATTAGCTTCCGCCTTGGCGCCTGCTTTAAAGGGAACAAGCGCAATATCTCCCCCTTGTCCCAAGGTTTCCCTATCCAGCAACGAACCAACAACAGAGTCCACCTTCTCTTCGACTCCCTTCTGCTTAGTCGCTGCATAAGCAGACGAAACATAAACAAAAGAAAAAATAGCGACTATAAGAACCCTCTTAAACACATTTAAAACCATGATCTATCTCCTTATACGACCTTTATGATTCCTTCGATTTTATCCTGGCTAGATTTTGAAACGAATATCTTTCTCATCATGAAATCATAGGGCTTTAGACGCAGACATACTGATCAACCACATACTTGGAAAAAACAAAGGAACAAGTAAACGCCGGCGAGACGGCGTTAAGAACATGAATACTCTTTCGATCCCCTTCCACCACAAAATCCTGCAACAGGGACAACTTTTCTTTATCAAGCAACTGTGCACGAATACCCGGCTTCGTCCAGGTTGTAAAACCTGCCGGATCGATCGACTGCACCATCGCCTGAGCCAGGGACACAAAATACGGCTTATTGTATTTACGCATCTCTTCAAATGCCAGCTGTCGAAAACCAAAGGCATTTCCGAGAAACAGCTTCGACTCATAAAATAAAACTTCTGAAAACTCAGACAAACTAAAACCTTCTGACATCTCATAATTCTCCCGCCAGAATGCCGGAATGGCCGTAGGACCAATCTTAATATCCCCGTCGACCGTCTTGGTGTAATGCACGCCTAGAAAAGGATTCTTTAAGTTGGGAACAGGATAGATGTTCATCTTCACATCGGTCTTGTTCTTCGTATATTTCAAATACAAACCTTTAAAGGGAATCATCGTGTACTTCTGTCCAAAACCATAATCATGGGCCAGCTTATCGGCATACAGGCCAGCGCAATTGATCAACTTGCCAGCCTCATACTCGCCCTTGGATGTTTTGATCACATTCCCCTCATGCCCCAGATACTTCGTCTCGTAAGAGAAGTCAACACCACCCTGTAACAACTCTTCTTTAATCGAATGACAAACCTCTTTAGGATCCACACTGGCCGTA
>JADFYF010000107.1:4385-4956 GCA_015233165.1 Candidatus Omnitrophota bacterium | reverse complement strand
CCATAATATGCAGCAAGCGGCCCGAGTTTCTGATCAAACAGCTTTTATTATGCAAGGAGAGCTTGTTGAGTTTAATATAACCAGTAATTTCTTTACCAAACCGTCAAATAAAATGACAGAAGATTATATTACGGGGCGGTTTGGTTAATTGTGTTTTGTCACCCCCGAATGTTTTAATCGGGGGTCCAGAACACTAGATTCCCGACAAAAGCGTTCGGGAATGACAGAAAAATAGGAGGAGCATATGGGACGCGTTATTGGAATTGATTTAGGAACATCAAACTCAGCAGCAGCTGTGATGGAAGGTGGACGGCCGGTTATTATCCCTTCTGCCGAAGGGGCCGGGGTTTCATCAGGGAAGGCATTTCCATCGTTTGTGGCGTTCACCAAGGATGGTCAATTGCTCGTCGGTGAGCCAGCTCGCCGTCAGGCTCCGATCAACTCTGAGGGGACCATCTATGCGTCTAAGCGCAAGATGGGAACAGATTTTAAGTTCAAGGTTTTCGGCAAAGAATACACGCCTCAGCAAGCCGGTTCCTTTATCTTGCAAAAGATCAAGTCCGACGCTGAG
>JADFYF010000107.1:2828-4254 GCA_015233165.1 Candidatus Omnitrophota bacterium | reverse complement strand
AACAGCCGCTTGCTTAGCTTATGGTTTAGATAAGGTCGGCAAGGAACAAAAGGTCATGGTGTTCGACCTTGGTGGTGGAACTCTTGACGTAACGATTTTGGAAATGGGATGGGACGAAGCGGCTAAAGCTGCTACTTTTGAAGTTTTAGCTACCAGCGGGGACAATCAATTGGGTGGTACCGATATGGATAACGCCTTAATTGATTACATCGTCGCTGAATTTAAGAAGGAAAGCGGTATTGATTTGCGCAACGACAAGATGTCCTTCCAGCGTTTACGTGAAGCGGCTGAAAAGGCCAAGGTGGAATTATCCAGCACCGTCTCAACAGAAGTGAATTTGCCTTATATCACGGCGGACGCAACAGGTCCTAAGCATTTGACCTTGAAAATTGAACGTTCAAAGTTGGAGAGTTTAATTTCTCCTTTGGTAGATCGTTGCCGTGGTCCTGTTCGTCAGGCTTTGAAAGATGCGTCTGGTAAACTAGGGGAAGAGGTGAAGGTTGACCGTATTGTTCTCGTCGGTGGACCAACCCGTATGCCGATTGTTCAGCAATTCTTAGAGAAGGAAGTCGGACAGAAAATCGAAGGTGGAATTGATCCTATGGAATGCGTGGCCTTAGGGGCTGCGGTTCAAGGCGCCATTATCACCGGTGATGCGAAGGAAGTTCTTCTGTTGGACGTTACCCCGTTGTCTTTAGGAATTGAAACTATGGGCGGTGTGTTTACCAAGATGATTGAACGCAACACCACGATTCCAACAAAGAAGGCAATGCCTTTCTCAACCGCCGAGGACAATCAGCCTGCCGTGACGATTCGTGTCTTGCAAGGTGAACGTCAGATGGCCAACGATAATACCGAACTCGGACGTTTTGACTTGGTGGGGATTCCTCCAGCTCCTCGCGGCGTTCCTAAGATTGAAGTGACCTTTGACATCGATGCCAACGGTATCGTGCACGTCACAGCTAAGGATACAGCGACGAATAAGGAACAGAAGATTCAAATCACCGCTAAGACGAAGTTGTCGGACGATGAGATTCAGAAAATGGTTAAGGAAGCCGAGAAGTTTGCGGAAGAAGACAAGAAGCGCAAAGAAGAAGCCGAGTTGTTGAATCAGGCGAATACCTTGGTTTACACGACGGAGAAATCGCTGAAGGATTACGGCGACAAGGTTCCTGCGGCGGATAAAGAAGCTATTGAAAAAGAATTAACGGCTCTTAAAGCCGCCATTACCGAGAAGAATCAGGACGTGATTAAAACCGGCATGGAATCCTTGCAGAAGGTTAGCCATAAGTTAGCGGAAGAAATGTATAAGGCAAGTTCTGCTCAGGCCTCAGCTGCTGGTCCTGAAGGCGCGGCTGGCCCGGAAGCAGGTCCTGCTTCCGGCGATCAATCCTCCTCTGGCTCCTCTGAAAAGGGCAAGGATGAT
>JADFYF010000107.1:0-2801 GCA_015233165.1 Candidatus Omnitrophota bacterium | reverse complement strand
TGCGGATTTTAAGGCGTCAGATAAATAACAAAGATTAACTGTCATCCCCGAATGCTTTAGTCGGGGATCTAGAAGATGGCTAATGTTCTAGGTTCCCGACAAAAACATTCGGGAACGACAAATTTTAGGATTTAAATGAAAAAAGACTACTACGAAATACTAGGTGTACCCAAAAGTTCAACCTTAGCAGATATCAAGAAGGCCTATCGGTCTTTGGCTTTAAAACATCATCCGGATCGTGTTCCTGAAGCGGAAAAGAAAGTTGCCGAGGAGAAATTTAAAGAAATTTCCGAGGCGTACGGTGTTCTCTCCGATCCTCAAAAGAAACAGACGTATGATCAATACGGTCATCAGGGGATTGATCAGAGCTATACGTCGGAAGATATTTTCCGCGGCGCTGATTTTTCCAGCATTTTTGAGGGAGCAGGTCTAGGAGATGTCTTGGGTAAGATGTTCGGCGGTGAATTTGAAGGCGGCGGTGGTCGATCGGCGGGACGCTCTCGGGGTCGTGATATTCAATATGAAGTGGAGTTGACCTTAGAAGAAGCGTATAGCGGTATCAAAAAAGAAATTCGTGTTCCTCGTCATGAATTCTGTAAGCAATGCGACGGAACAGGGGCGAAGAATGGGACTGCGCTTAAAACCTGTCCCACCTGTCGTGGTCAGGGACAAGTGGTGATGTCGTCTGGTTTCTTTCGAATGGCTCAGGCCTGTAATCATTGCCGTGGAACGGGAAAGATTGTCACCGAACAATGCGCGGAGTGTTCGGGTCATGGTTTAAAGCGAGTGGTTCGCAATATTGAAGTTAATATTCCTGAAGGTGTCGACAACGATTCTCAGTTTCGTGTTCGTAATGAGGGGGAAGTCGGGCAAGGCGGCAGCGGGGATTTGTATTTGTTTATTAAGGTGAAAGACCATGCTGTTTATAAGCGTGATCATCAGGATTTATACATGGATGTTCCCGTCAGTTATGCCCAGGCCGCGTTAGGTGGAGATGTGCATGTCAAGACGCTAAAAGCTGCCGTCGAGATGAAAATCCCTCCGGGGACGCAGGGCGGAAAGATGTTTCGACTTAAAGGCGAAGGAATGCCCGCCGTTCACGGTTCCCATCACGGCGATCTTTTTGCCAGAGTGATGATTGAAGTCCCTACGCATTTAAGCAGCCGTCAGCGAGAGATGTTAGAAGAGTTTGCCAAGGAGCTGGGCGAGAATCCCAAAGGTTCTTTTAAAGAAAAAATTAAGAAAGCGTTTAAATAATATGCCAAACTACCAATACGAATGCGAAGCCTGCGGTCACGAATTTGAACACCTGCAAACCATGGTCTCACCCAAATTGACCAAGTGTCCTAAGTGCGCCAAGAAGAAATTAGTTCGCCTGATTGGTAGCGGCGCCGGCATGATCTTCAAAGGCAGCGGCTTTTACCAGACAGATTACAAGAATAAGGGCGTTCCTCCTTGTGAAGCCAAGCCCGACTCCAAATCGGCCTCCCCGGCAGCCGCGTCCTTAAAGCCAGTAGATACGTCTTGCTGTTCCGGCTGTAGCTGTCATCCAGCGGGCTGATTTCAATAAATAGGGCGATTAAGCAGTTTAGTTCTATGATATACTTTGATCTAGGAGGATTTTATTTATGACTATTCAAGCAGAATATCTCGTTGATGAAAAGGGTCACAAGAAATCGGTTGTTTTATCTATTAAGACTTACGAGAAATTATTGAATTATCTAGAGGATTTGGAAGATGCGGTTGATCTAAAACTTTCTAAGAAAACTGCCAAAGCTTTTGTAGATTCTGACCAACTAGCCCAACGTCTTAAATCTCAAAGGCGTATCCGTTAATGTACCGCATTGTAATTGACCGTCGTGCAGTCAAAGAAATTGAAGCCCTGCCTGATCAAATTCTTCAAAATGTATGGGATAGGATTGAAGCTTTAAAAGGTATCCCACGTCCGCATGATGTTAAAAAACTTATCGGTCAAGACGGTTGGCGTATTCGTATTTCAACCTACAGGGTTTTGTATACCATTGACGATAAGCATAAGCTAATTACCATCTATAGAGTCAAACATCGCAAGGATGTTTATCGTTAAACAGAAAAGAAGAAGTTATGTTTTGTATTATTCGGAAATTTATTGAAGAATATCTTGAGCTTCAGAAATCTAAGGATCATGGCGGAAAGAAAGCCATTGAAGCTCTTTTTAATATGAGAGTATCTGGTGGTAAGAAAGACATTTCCAGCAATTTGGATTCCTATATTTACTGAAGATCTTGATGAAAAACATGTGATAGAAATATTTTCCAAGAAATATTTATTCCTGCCACGCAATTCCTTGTTATCAAACTACTTACGCCAGTTCCATTTATTGGCACATCCTTGATCCATGTGGTATCTTTGGGTCATCTAAAGCGCGCCCTATCAGGTCAGCGCTTTTTTCAAATTTATTGATCCCAACGGAGATTATGGTCATGTTGAAGAAACTTATTAGTTCCTTTGTGCTTGTTACTTTTTTCACCAGTATGCTGACCCCTGTGTCTCATGCTCAGGTAGGGAACGCCATGCCTGCCGGCAGGCAGGGTTTAAAATCGTTCCTTACAAATTTACCTGCGCCTGGAACCATGGTCAGCCTCAGCTCTTCCTATGAGCCGGGGATGATCAAGGGGTTGACGGTTCACAAGGACAATCCGTTTCTGTTTGATTTCATCGTCGATGTCGGCCAGGACAAAATGTCCGGCGCTCCTTTGAAACAGGAGGGCGAGAAGTTGATTAAATACTTCTTAGCTAGTTTAGCGATTCCTGAACAAGAT
>JADFYF010000106.1 GCA_015233165.1 Candidatus Omnitrophota bacterium | reverse complement strand
ATCATTCGACGTCGATTGGTCTTTGTTCGGCGGGCATCAACAACATACACATCATCTTTCTTGTCATACCAGGCGCACTTGACCTGAATGCGCACCAAGCGCCCATCGTGATCAACAGCAATATCATACGGGAGACGGTCACCAACTGGCCTCAATACGTTAAACCCGCGAAAAAGGAGTTCTGTGATAACAGCAGACTCGGCTATGTCAGACTTTAATTTTGTATCCACAGTTGAATTTTATCAGAAATACCTCAAGACTGTGAAGAATTACTTTGAATCCGTGCAGCTTTTATCCCTGCTTTCGGCAGGACTCCGGTCGGCCACCCGCCCTATAAACTGCTCCTTTTCGTCGCAGTTTATATACAGGGCTCCCTTCAAATCCTGCCTCTCTAATACAATAAAAAAGCCAACCCAAAAGGGCTGGCTTTTTTATTGGTTGCGGGGGCAGGATTTGAACCTGCGACCCCTAGGTTATGAGCCTAGTGAGCTACCGGGCTGCTCCACCCCGCGATATCTGATATCTACTTCCCGGTACGGTGTTTCTCTATTAATTCGGCTTCTGGTCCTGCGGGACGATCTTATAAACCATCTCGCCTTGTCGGATCAACCCCATCTTTTCCCTGGCCACTTTTTCCAGATACTCAGGGTTGTTCTTTAAGAAGCGTCCTTCTTGTTCTAATTTCTTATTCTTAGCTTCTAAGTACTGAATTCTCAAAAGAAAGTCCTGATTCTTCTGTTTGAGTTCCTGCATCTTAGAGTAAGACGGTAAAAATACAACAACTATTATAATCGTGATAATAAAGAGCGATAATGCATTTTTAAGCATGGGTCAATTTTAATAAATTTTGGACCACTGATTTCCGGCGTAAACAGCTTTCTTTCCTAATTCCTCCTCGATGCGAAGTAACTCATTGTATTTCGCTAAACGATCGGTACGGGAAAGTGAACCGGTTTTAATCTGTCCGATGTTAGTCGCCACCGCCAAATGAGCAATGGTGACATCTTCTGTTTCACCGGAACGATGAGACATAATCGAATGATACTTATTCTTCTTCGCTAAATTAATGGTATCTAAAGTTTCAGACAAGGAACCAATTTGGTTAACCTTGATCAAAATCGCATTAGCCGTTTTCTGATCAATCCCCTGCTGTAAACGTTTGACGTTGGTGACAAATAAATCATCGCCCACCAACTGAGTCTTACTGCCTAAACGATCTGTCAATGTTTTCCAACCAGACCAATCATTCTCATAAAGACCATCTTCGATAGAGACAACAGGATACTTGGCGACCATCTTAGAATACGCCTCAATCATACCATTGGAATCAACGTTCTTTCCATTGTAGCTGTACTTGCCATCCTTATAGAAGGAGCTGGCAGCTGCATCTAAGGCAATAAAGACTTCCTTACCTGGTTTGTAACCAGCTTTTTCGATCGCGGCAATAATAATATCTAAACCTGCTTCGTTGCTTGTTAAGTTTGGAGCAAAACCACCTTCGTCACCGACGGATGTGGCTAAGTGTTTGTCATGGAGGATGCCTTTTAACGTATGGAAAATTTCGCAAGCCATCTGCATCGCCTTGGTGAAGGTTGGCGCGCCGATAGGCATGATCATGAATTCCTGAACGTCTAGATTGTTATCGGCATGCATACCGCCGTTGATGATATTCATCATCGGAACAGGCAGGATGTGAGCCTTGGTCCCGCCGATAAAACGGTATAAAGGTTGTTTGGCTTCAACGGCAGAGGCTTTGGCAACAGCCATGGAAATACCTAGGATCGCATTAGCTCCCATCTTGCCTTTATTGTCTGTTCCGTCGATCTTATTTGAAATCGCATCAATAGCGCGAAAATCTGCGTCTTTTCCTTTAAGAGCCTTTGCTAAAATAGTATTCACATTGTTGACGGCCTTCAAGACGCCCTTGCCCTTATAGCGGGATTTATCACCGTCACGAAGTTCAACAGCTTCATGCTCACCGGTGGAAGCTCCCGATGGAACAGCCGCGCGGCCCATAATGCCGGAAGACAAAACAACATCAACTTCTACAGTTGGATTACCACGAGAATCAATAATTTCACGAGCTTTAACAGATTTGATTTTTGACATAAATTTTATCCTTCTATTGTGGGTATAACCGCGTTTGCGGTGTCTTATGAAGTGCGTAATCTAACATAGAATAAAACCATGGTCAAGGAATTCTCATGGACTGTTTGAATCGATAAACGAACATATCTTTAAAAGTACTTACAATATTCTTGAAATTGCCTCCTCTTTCCTTCCCGTGAATCCGTGGCAGAAACAGGACGGGGGCATAGGTGATGACGTACTGTTTTTTCTTAGCTTCAATCAAACGCTCAATCTCACTGAAGAAACTCTGACAGGAGATCGGAATATCAAAAACTTCCCGTCGACCCAATTTAATCCCATTGGCATCCTTGGCCCTAACACCAAAGAGCAGATAGGCACATAGGTTAAACCCGTAGGACAGCAAACTGCGCCAGGGATTATAAACCTTCATCCTCTGCTCACGAACACCGACGACCAGATCTGCCTTTGTTTCCTGCAACACCGACAAGAGTCTTGCCAGATTCTCGGCAGGCCACTGACCATCGCCGGCCGTCATATAAATATGCGTGCCGTGAGATTCTCTGATCAGCCGCAAGAAAGATGGTGTGATCCCCTGATTGATGGAATTTATCAGAATCCGGACATGAGAATTCTTCGAGGCTATCTCTTTAAGAATCACCGCCGTCTGATCCGTACTAGCATCGTTAAGACAGACCAACTCCCAATCACCAACGATCTCCTTAGGATAACGGCTCCATAAAAGTGCATGCTCCTGAAGCACCGCAGCGATATTCTTGTCTTCATTATAAACGGGAATAATCACCGATAGAAACATCAGCTTTCCACCTGCTTGATAGCCTGCAAATGAACCGTCATATGAAACTGTCCTGAAATGCTCGAGGGAATCGGATAAAACACCCTCTCCTGGATAAATTCGCCTTTGTTCAAAGGTAGAGCATAGCAGATCCTTCGGGTGTTCTGCCAGATCGGTTTATTATCTTGAACAATCACCAGCGTCAAAAGATATTGAACCGCAGGATCCGCCTTGATCTCCCAGAAATACTTCACCGGAAGAATTTTCTGATGCCAGGAAGTCTGGATTATCCGACCTGCCTCTAATCCGATTAATCTCACAAAGCTATCCTGAAGATTAATCGGCATCATCGTGGCTGAGAAAGGAAACACAACGGATTGAATACGAAGCAGCGACTCTTCCCTCTTCCTCTTCTTCCTTAACAACACCACCTGATCCGCCGCTGTTTCCACCGACCATGCCTCGCTGGAAACTAAATCCTTAACCGCCTGAGCATCGATAAACATATCGGAAAAATTAATCGCCACGTAGGTTACAGACTCAGGAACATGGACGGGTTGTTTCGTAAAGACGCTCTGTGTCCTTCCGACCACATACACATCTTTTCTCTGAGACAAAAAAGGAAGAAAGCTATAGCTCGTCAGCACTCCGGCCTCTGAGGAAATTCTCGAGAGGATATCTCTGGAAATATTCTTCGTTACCTTTGCCTGCCAGGGAATCTTTCGGAACCAATAAGGGAAATAGGCGGCATCAAAAATAAAGACAGCGACCAGGATAAAAATAACCAGGGATGACCTTCGTTTCTTTAAAAGATGTTCCAAGGAACAGATCGACGCTAAGAAAATGAAAACACTTAAGGTGCTGGCATAATAAAAACCAATGGATTGCTGTGGCGTGTAATTCGACAGAAGATTCTGCAAAAAAAGCGGCAACCCTAATAGAAGGGGCTGAACGCTTAAAATCGCCACTACCAGCAAAGGACCAAAGAGATCGCCGATAAAAGTCACATTCTCTTTAGGAAAAAGCAAGGCCAAGACCTTAATGGGATTTAGAAATACCGTCGACAAAATATCTTTTGGAGTTAAACCTAAGGAACTATACCTCTCCCAATAAATGCTCGTATGAAAAGAATAGCTCTTAACCAGGGCTGGCAACAGGAACCACATCTCAAAGACAAAGAAACCTGTTCCCATTAGGATAGGAACAGCTCCCCAATATAATAACCCCCTCCTGTCCCTCCGATGGATCCACAGACCGCTTAATCCAAACATGATGACTACCAAGGGCAGATTTTCCTTCACCAACATCAGAAGAATACCACTGACAAGAAAAGGGACGTATCGTTTCTGGTCGAAAAAGTAATACGTCAGTAAAATCAGCGGCAGAGCCAAATTCTCAAAATTAAATTCAAATAACAGCATCGCCATATTCGACGGCCAAAACACGTAACCGATCATCAACAGCAAGGCCCATCGCTCCTGAATCTTTGTAGCGGCGATTAAATAAAGAACATAGGATCCGATAAAAAAGGCTATCACCTTAAAAAACAGCAGGGTCAGCTCACTTTGGAAGAAATAATAGAATGGCGTCAGCAGGTAGGCAATAAAATTGAAATGACTAATGAGAAAGTTGCCCCCAAACAGAGAATTATGTGAGCTGCCGTGACACAAATTCCACATCAACTGAGCGTACAGCGGCAGATCCCATCCATCATAGCCAAAATGATAATATTTGATCGAAACAATCAAGGACCAAAGAAAAAATAAGAGTCCAAGAATCCCTAAAGCCAGAAAGTTATACCTGGAATTTTTCATAAGGCGTATCGTATCATAAATTATAAAAAGCTCTTCAAATTTGTCACTCCTTAGGGAACGGTCAACTGATAGTTACCCCTTTTCTTCCAAAGATTAACCTGCCAAGAGAATAACTGATCCAAGTCAACCGGTGGAATCATCAGTAAGCGTTTATCAAGGTTTGGGTTCTTTTCATGAGCCAATTGCCAGGGGGTTTTGTGTTCTTTGTAAGAATTGGGTCTATGTAGATTGAAGAACAATTGATAAGAAGATGCTTTTGCGAAGAAGTCTAAACGATTTTGGAATTCTTCGAGTTCAAAGAATTCAAGTTCCATAAGGTTGTGAATGGTTTCAACATCAGACTGCATACGATGAGCGCCTGGGAAGATGGTACGATGGAATTGACCTTCTAAGGACTCAATGACTTTGGTGTAT
>JADFYF010000105.1 GCA_015233165.1 Candidatus Omnitrophota bacterium | reverse complement strand
CAGGTGTATGCGGATAAGAATAAGGTAAAAGGAGTTGAATACTCTGCTTCTGTTGTGCCCGAACTTTTTAGTCGGGCACCTAGCAGTTTAGCCAACCCTGGATCCCCGACAAAAGCATTCGGGGATGACAAAGAGGAAATCTATCAACAATACCTCCAAGCCTTTAAGAAAGGCGTCTACAACTACATTAAGGAAGAGGCTGATCCTATAACCCAAGAAACAACTCCAAGGAAGTATTTCTCCGGCGGATTTGATTTGGCGATGTCAACGACAAAGGTTCTTGAAATAATCAACGATAAATCCATGTTGGGTCAAACAACAGGTAGGTTGTTAAAGGGCTTATCAACAGCTGGATTGGCGGTTGTCTTTGTAGCTCTAAATTCGATGTCTAATTATTACCAAAAACCTAATAAAATATCCCCTCTAGTTCAAACTATTAAGATTAATAAGGATAATGTCCGCCAGAAGAAGAACTCATTGGCAGAGGTATTGGATGATAATGAGGACAATGCTCCTCAGAAGAAAAGACCCTTGGCAGAGATAGTAGATAACGACCAGTTAGAAAAGGGACAATTAGATAGGAAGATTAAAAAATTGTTAGCAGATTTAGTCCATAATTATAAAGCCTCGGATGTGCGAGAGAGAATCAAGATCCGAGACGACCTTCTTTGGATTGGAAGACCAATTATCCCATTTCTTAAAGAAATAATCATTGCTGGAAAGGGACAAGATAAGTTTTTATATAAAGAAGCATTAGAGATTATCTCTACTAGCTTATCCGACTATAGATTTCTTAGTGACGAGGAGTATAAGCAGAATCTTCCTTATCTTATAAAAGCTTTGGATGATGATGATCCGGAAGTTCGGCTTTTAGCTACACGTATTCTTATTAGAATGGGGCCTTTAGCAAGATCCGTAGTCCAAGACATTATTAAGAGTTTAGCCCATGATCAGGATGTTCATAGTTTTTCTGGTAAACTCTATGCTTTATATGAAACTGGTTATTATTTTACTTATCAAGATTTCTTTAAATTATATTTAGGATTCGATCAGTATAAGAGGGATGAGTTTAGAACTTCATATGTTTATTGTTTGAAACGGAAAATGGGTGAACATGCTTCAAGAATTAAAGAGTCTCTTACAAATGATGATTTAAGAATATTACTGTATCTATATGTGCCAACAGAGAACAATGGGAGAAAAGATTCTTGGAGCAAGGACATTGAAGAAATATTCTCTTTACAAAACAACTTCTATTATGGCTATTATTTTGTCGCCGCGCATCCCTTTCAAGCAGCCCTGTGGGCCTTTGCCGCCTTGGTTCTTCTGCCGTTTATAGGATATTCTTTTGGGAAGAATTTGTCACACCGCCTAAGTCAATCGAAGAAGATGAATAATGGAGTACCGGGTAGCGCGTTTTATCACAGCGTGGAGGATACTCTTCGATTGGCTAATCCATCAGGGCATTTTCTACATTGGATACAGGTCATCGGTTTTCCATCCATACTAACAGGAGAATTAATTGTTTCGTTTTTTAATCCCGCGTGGAATTTGCCATTATTTACTGTTGCGGGATCTATTATTGCTGTCAATCTTTACGTTAATTGGTTATATAAGGGCATTGTGACTAAGATTAATGGTCTGGCTGTCCTAGAGAAAGGTTCATTAAATAGACGATTGGATTCTTTGGATGGATTCTCGCTAGAGGAGCTTTATTTAATGTCTAGGGGATCTGTTGAGAAGAGAATTCAGAATATGTCTGTTGAAAATAGACAAGAGATTGAAAGGTCCTTGAGACTTCTAAAAGACTCATTGAAGAGTGATCCGGTCAATGAAGAAATAAAACAAGGCGTTGAAAGATTGTTGGTGTTTTTAGAAGGTTTAAAACCCAAAGACAGCGCTCAAGCAGTGGCTGACCGGGCGATGGCTGAAGGCCCCATAGGAACGAACAGAAGGGTTTTCTTAACGAGATCATCATTATTAGCAGCAGCGTTGATTGACCCATTTCGAAATGCCAGGGCTGATGATAAAGCAACAGAGGGAATCAAGAAAATATTAAAAACAAAAATTAATGATGAAAAGCTTTTGATGCAGGTGAGCCGTTATTTGGAAAATTTTAATCCTGATATCCAGTTAACATTAGCGGGTGAGTTTAATGAAGACATGTGGAGTGGATTATTAAATAGCGGAGGGGTTCTTGATAGGCGTAAATGGAAATCGAATCTTGACTGGAATGATATTAAAGAAAAATTGGAGAAATCAGAATTAATTAATGCCAAGGTTTCTAACGACGACACTTTGATATTAAAATTAAATATTACAAGAGACCAATTGATAAAAACGAAGAGATTTTCTCGTTTGGAAGTCGATGAAATTCTACCTTTGTTGAATGAAGCTAATTCTCAAAACGATAGTTTTGCTGATACTTTGAAATCCTTAATTAATGGAACAGCAGATTTGAAGCAGAATATTATAACGCTCTTTTGGAAGAACATAACTTATCGAGAATTTGAGCTCAAAGATTTTATCGATGGTTTCCGTCTAGCCACAAAAGGAGAGAATGTTAAGGTGTATGAGTATACCTTACTTAAATATAAGGTCAGGTTTTTAAATAATTTAACCAAATTAGAGATTCCTTGGGAATTCTTTGGGGAGTTGAAAGAGAAAATCATTGATGAAATTAAGAAACTTTCTCCTAAGAAGCAAGTTCATTTCTTGCTATGTATGAGGATGATGCGCAATGAGCGCAGAAATCTTGATATCGATGAGAACTATGAGGCGACGCAGCTTCTTTTTGATTTAATGTCTGAAGATGAGGCAGTAACATTCTTGTCAGAGCCTTCTAAAAGAGAAGGGCTGTTAACGGCTTCAAGGGTAGAGAAAGTCTTTCTTAATATGGGAAGCGTGGCTATCCAGAAGTATTTTAAGGTTGAAATTGAGAAAATGAAAACATCGCGGGAAATTATTCTTAAGAATTTCTTCAAGGTGTTCAATGAACAGCAACCTATGAGTACCAGTACTTTTAACATGTATGTTTATTGGGTTGCGACCAACAATAGCTCCCTGGAACAGGTCAGGGAATATACTAAAGGGTTGTATAACAGCATTCAGAAGGATCCTGGTTATGAGCAAAGAAATAGATATATGATGGCTCTTTCGTTTTTCTTAAAGAAGGACATTGGTCTTAAAAAAAGAGAATACTTAGAAACTACGGAGGGAGGTGTAGTTAAGGCTATTGATTCTTATTCGACCCCAGCATTAAAGCCTCCTTTTTATGACAGCATGGTAAAAACAAAGGAATTAAATATTCAAATGTATAATCCTTTGTCACCGTATATAACCGAATCGGTCTTTTTACGTAATGGGTATAATAAAAGTCCAAAGGAGGAGGGGAAGCTAACTGTTTTTACTAAGGAAGAAAATGGCATCAAGGTTAATGTAAAAATAGATGAAACAGGTGACCCTTCGGATTATGGAGGGTCCATTTTTGAAAGCATGAAAGACTCTAAAGTTCATATGATCGTTTATAGTGGGCATACGGGATATGGTTTTAACTTAAAGAAATCTCTAGAATTAGCTCCCCCCATAGATACTTTAGAATCAGGCAATAAGTTTGTGTTGATTTTATCCTGTTGTAGTATTCAAGTATATTTACGTGATATAAAACTACATTATCCATTCCTTCATGTCGGGGGAACAATAACAGATTCATATGTTAGAAATGATACAGATGCTCTAATAAATTATATTAAAGGGTTTACTGAACTTAAATCTTATGAAGATACCCAACGATCAGTTAATGAATGGGAGAAATCTGTTAATAGGGGGCTAGTTAATTTTGTCGGACCCCATGAAACAGGGGAATTTAGTATTTATATGAGTCAAGAGGGCCGCCCTTATTTAAAGAATGAGACCGTGGCTAAACCAATCCTACAAGATAGGTTTGATTATGTCCCAGGAAATATTCGCAGTATTGATCGTCGTGAGGAAAAGGAACGGCTTGAGATTGTTGTTAAAAAAAGAGTAGATTATTTTATGCAGCATAATGATTTTTTAATGAAGTATAAGGGGCTATTAGAAGCCGGAGGTTTTCAGATTTTTTATGAAGGAGAGCAAGAATCCAGAAATCCTATTAAGATCACGGAGTCAGAGTCGGGTAAATCACACCAGATTAGTTTCAATATAGGATATGTTCATAGCTCAGAACCCGTCTTAAGCATGATGGCTTTATATGAAGCAAATTTATATTTCTCAAAAGTCGATAAAATTAAGAAGGGTAAAGAGGGGAATGTAACTGTCGTCGATCAATTAAGAGGGCTTCAGATGGTGGCTTTATACGCTAAAAAGTTTCACAAGGAGGATTTATTTCAACTTTTTTTAAAGAAATATAAGATGGAGAATACTAAAACAAAGGATCTATTTCAAACCTTTGATTCGAATCCCGTTCCTGAAAGAGTAAAAGCTCTCCAAGAGATCTTACGTTCACTAGATTATAAGGGGATAGATAGTCAAGAGTTTCTGGACGAAAATGGATTGTTATCTTTTTTACCATCAAATTCTACGCCCCGCAACTTCATTGCTCAGCTTGTAACAGGTAGAAAGCAAAACACAATTTTAAAATATTTTGATGATATTGTTACTAGGATATCAGACGACAGTGCCCAGTTGGTTTCAAAAAAAGATCAGGCAATGTTAGAGGAAAGAGGTGGTATCGATTTGACCTCTGACAAGGCCTTGCAGGTTAAGAATGACGGTAACGGTGAAATCAAGTTTCACCTTGACCCTGCTCAGTTAGCCCAACTTCAAAATACTCCTGGTTTTACGCCTGTGATCATTAATATCCAGCCGATGGCAGATCTTCGAGTATTTCTTGGATTGACACAAGAATTTAATGAGAAATTAGCGAGCGCATGAGAGTTTTATTTATTGTTCACATACTTATCGCATTTTTATTAAATGCCATAGCTCCGATGGGCGTTTTGGCGCAGGAAGTAATCTTGTCTAAACCTGGAAGGATGGTTCATTTAAGCCCGGAATTTAATCCGCCTATTCTTAAAGGGATTAAGGTTCATCCGGATAATCCGTTTCGGTTTGAGTTTATTTTGGATACGGGGGATTCTGATTCTGTGTCACCACATCCGACTCTT
>JADFYF010000104.1 GCA_015233165.1 Candidatus Omnitrophota bacterium | reverse complement strand
TGAGACGCCGGATCTGTTTCTTCCTTGATGTAGTTATAGACGCCTTTTTTGAAGGCTTGGAGGTATTGTTGATAAATCTCTTCCTTGTCATCCCCGAATGTTTTTGTCGGGGATCCAGGCCTGCCTGCCGGACAGGCAGGGTTAGCTAAACCTCTAGGTTCCCGACTAAAGCGTTCGGGAACGACAGAAGAAGTATATTCAACCCCAGTGATTTTGTTCTTATCTGAATAACCCTTCGCCAAAATGCTGTCCTTGATTTTCTTCTTGTACCACGTCGCTAAAATAAGACTGTTGTACACTTGGCGGAGTTGAACGAAATTCTGACCTTCGTTGATTTCCTTGGTGAGTTCGGGGATGACGATTTCTTTTACAATTTGAGATCCTAATTGATTCGTATCCGTAGGGGCAGGTTCTAAACCTGCCCTATTAAGGGTGGGTTTGGAACCCACCCCTACGTCAGAATGTTTTCTCATCGACAGGTAGTCTTGTTCCAACATCACCTTCAACCGTGCTTCAACTACGTAAGCTGTTCCCGCCTTAGCATTCTCATACACAACAGCTTTCTCGGGAACAATCCAAACCTTATTAAACGTATTGACCGGGATAGAAGTTGTTCCGTAACGACGGGCGGCTTCTTCGTAGATACGCTTCCAGAATTTCCTTCCCACCTCACCCTCAGGATAAATCAGGGAGGCTGTGATTTGCTTGAGAATGTAATCCTGTGCCAACAAGTCACGACCCATCTCGGTCTGGCCGAAGGCATCAGGAACAACTCTGTCCTTCTCATAGGGAGACAGATTAACCCAGAGGTCTTTCTCGGGGGTGGTTATTGTGGCGAGGAAATATTTGATTAATCGGGCGGATTCTTGCTTGATCTGTTCTGTCGTTCCCGCGACCTTTGGAAGTACCCGGTATGAGGGTGAATGTTTTTGTCGGGAACCTAGAAGTTGGCTAGTGTCTGGATCCCCGACTAAAGCATTCGGGGATGACAAGGTTGAATCGCCCGTATCCAAAATAAACTCCAACCGAAACGGATTCTTCGAATGAACCTTGATTCCTTTAAGAATAGGAGGATGTGTTGAAGGGCTTAACTGCACCATCACACCCGGCGCAGGCAGGACAAGGCTCTGGGCATAAACAGCGTTTATCCCTGACCCTGTTGTCAGAAAACAAATCAATATGAGGACAGATAAAATACGCTTCATTTAGAGGCAAGTATACCCGTTGTATATATACAATGCCAATCTTGTGCCTGGGCTATCTTTTGGTCAAACGCTTAAGGGGAGGTGTCTTTTTCTGACGGATATCTTCCTTACAAACCAGCCCTGCGGCCTTATCGGGAAGAATCGCTTTAAGCTGAATTCCTTGGGGAGTGTACTCGACATTTAAAACCTGACCCTGTGCATAGGCGAGATTGATGAGATCCATCCGATCACTATCTAAAAGAACATCTACTTCCTGAGCCCGTTGACTAACAGCTTCTTCAATCGTTAACAACAGTGACTGAATATTCTGACCCTTTAACGCAGAGACGCCCACGATCCAGCTATGATTATCTTTGAACTCTTTGAGACGTTGAGGATCTTCTAATTGATCAATCTTGTTTAAAACGAGGATGGTTGGTTTCTCAAAGGCTTTGAGTTCCTTGAGGACTTCATTCACCGCCGTGTAGAAATTCTTATAGTTGTCATTGCTGATATCCATCACATGCAGCAACAGGTCCGACTGTTCCACCTCTTCTAAGGTGGCCTTGAAAGCTTCAATCAATCCATGAGGCAGGTCGTGCATAAATCCGACAGTATCTGTCAAAACAATCTTACGATGATCCGGCAACAGGGCCTGACGGGACAGGGAATCTAAGGTGGTAAACAATCCGTCGTGGGTCTTGGTGGCCGCATCCGTTAAAGCATTTAACAAGGTGCTTTTGCCGGCATTGGTATAGCCGACGAGCGCAATGGTTGGAATCATCTGATCCTGACGCTTCTTGCGTTTGGTCTGACGACTTTGGGTGACGAGCTTGAGATCTTTCTTTAATTTATCGATCCGTGTTTCAATGCGCCTGCGATCCACTTCCAACTTAGTTTCACCAGGCCCTGAGGTTCCGATCCCACCGCCCTGACGGGACATTTCAGCTCCATGACCTGTCAGACGAGGCAGACGATACTGCAACTGCGCCAGCTCCACCTGCATTTTACCCTCTAGACTCTTGGCATTACGAGCAAAGATTTCCAAGATCAGTTGGGTACGATCAATCGTCTTAACAGCAAAATCCTCCTCGAGATTCCTTTGCTGCACACCTTTTAAATCTTGAGACACAATCACACAATCGACCCCGCCTAGACCACAGAGAGCTGTAATTTCTTCCACCTTACCCTTGGTGATCAAGTGACTGGCCGTCGGTGGCTGACATTTACAAAAAATAGTATTAACCACTTCCCCGCCGCAGGAATGAATAAGTTCCGTCATCTCATCCGCCTCGTCCTGGGGACTCCACGGCTTTCGAGTGTCTAACGTCGCAATCACTAAAAGGACTTTTTCTTTCATAGCTGTTTCATTATCCCTTCCACAACATCTTCCGCCGACTCATTCTCAATATTAATCCACTCCACCCTCTTATCTCGACGAAACCATGTTAACTGTCTTTTGACAAAATGACGAGTGTTCATCTTCATTAAATATTTCGCCTGAGCCAAGTCGTATTCTCCCCTTAAATAACCGCCCACTTCCCGAAGACCAATCAAGGTAGCCGAGTTTGTACTCAAAGGGAGATCTGAGATCGTCTCGACTTCCTTAACTAAGCCTTGTTCAAACATCGCCTCCACCCTATCCTCAACGCGGGCATACAGAATCTCCCGGGGACGATTAATCGCAAAAATCCGAATAGGCATCTGATTCCACAATCCCTGACGCTGCGTCTGAAGTTCAGACATCGCCGTACCAGCGGTCATGCACACTTCCAGGGCCCGGATAATCCGCTTATTATCGTGAGGATGAATCTTTCCTGCCACCACCGGGTCTAAATCAGACAATTTACGATGCAGAGAACTGATCCCGCTGAGAATCGCTTCCTTTTGAAGTTTTTCACGCAACAGGGGGTCACGGCTTAACTGTTCAAAAATACCATCTAAAAGAACCATCATATACATCCCGCTACCGCCACAGAAAATCACCGGCTTGCCTCGTTGTTGAATATCCAAAACAGCTTGGGTCGCTGCTTCACGAAAACGGCCCACATTAAAATCTTCCGTCACAGAAACAATATTCAAACAGTGGTGTCTGACACTATCCAGTTCTTGTTTAGAGGGCTTAGCGCTGGCAATATTCACTTCCCTGTACACCTGCATGGCATCACAGGAAATGATTTCTCCAGAAAGCTTTTTGGCTAACAACAAAGCTATCTCTGTCTTTCCGACGGCGGTAGGACCTACAATGAATAGTATGGGAAATGGCTTCACAGGTAGATTAAGGTTGGCTATCTTATGATCCCTTCAGCGCCTGATTTAAATCATCGATCAAATCATCCGCATCTTCAATCCCTACAGAAACGCGAACGGTCTCTTCAGTAATTCCTGAAGCTTTTAACCCCTCAGGCCCCATGGAGGCATGACTCATAAACCATGGAGACTCTGTTAAGGATTCTACCCCACCCAAAGATTCAGCGAGGGCAAAATACTTCACCTTCTTAAAAAACTTATTCAAGGACACCTTCGATGTATTTAATTCAAACGCCAGCATCGCCCCAAAACCCTTCATCTGTTTCTTAATCAAATCCCCTTGAGGATGGCTCGTCAGTCCGGGATAATACACCTTCTTGACGTTCTTGTGGGATTCTAAGAAATGCGCGATCTTAATGGCATTGGCTTGATGGGCATCCATCCGAGGAGCCAGGGTTTTAACACCACGAAGAACCAGCCAGGAATCATAGGGAGACTGTGACACTCCAAGGGCGTTAACCAAATAACGTCCACGTTCCTGGACTTCTTTATTAGCATACACAATCACTCCCCCTACCACATCGCTGTGACCATTCAGATACTTCGTCGTGGAATGCACAATCATATCGGCTCCGAATTCAAAAGGCTTCTGAAAATATGGAGACAAAAACGTGTTATCCACCACCGTTAAGGCCTTCGCCTTCTTGGCGATATCAATCACCGCTTCCAGATCAACGATATTCAACAAAGGATTCGACGGTGTTTCAATCCAGAACATCTTCGTATTCTTCGTCACTTCCGCCTTTACCTTCTTCAAATCTCTCATATTGATGAAGGAAAACTTATAGCCCATGGGCTTGAGAACCGCATTAAACAGACGATACGTTCCGCCGTAGATATCATCGCCCGTGATAATGTGATCGCCAGGTTTCAGAAAGAATAAACACGCTGTTATCGCCGACATCCCTGTGGACGTCGCTGAACTATTCACGCCACCTTCTAAAGCTGCGATATTCGCTTCCAACGCAGCACGGGTTGGGTTGCCGCTTCGGGTGTAGTCATACCCTTTATTCTTACCGATCTCATCAAAGTAGAACGTCGACGTCGGATATATGGGTGTAATCACAGAATTAAATGTTTTATCAATGTTCACGCCGGTGTGAACGGATTTGGTGCGAAGTTTCATAATAACTCCCTAATATTATTTAAGAACTTTTAGACGTGAGGATTTATTCTTTTTCAAAGCAACCTGTAGTTCAACTAATTCTTGATGCCTATTATTCCAATAATCCAGTTGCTGCTGACTTGTTTTCTTTGCTAACTTCTGAGCAATCTTTCGTCCTGCCTTATGTTTCATATCTACACAATCAAAAGATTTAATCATAAAGAATAACCTCCTGAGGCGTATTAATGGATATCTGACCATAACCACCCACGGAATGGTCGATATTGTAACACCTTTAATTATTTTTGACAAAAACAAATCCCCGGAGGACTCCTGTTTGGGGATCTGTGATCCTCGACGTCATAATCAGCCGTTCCTCAGGCGTACATTCCGCCTCAGCTTTAACAATCAGCTTCTTGGTGGGCTTAGAGCGATGATGCACCTTGGCGACAGGTTCCTGTCCCAGAAAGCAACCCTTGGTATACGACACAAAGGTATGTTCGTCGATATTCAAGACAAAATCATCCGCCTGATAATCAACTCCCATCACAGGCAGATACTG
>JADFYF010000103.1 GCA_015233165.1 Candidatus Omnitrophota bacterium | reverse complement strand
AGGCTTTTTCGAATAACCATAAGCTTTTTTTCTGCGGCAATGGTGGTTCAGCGGCGGATAGTCAGCATATTGCGGCTGAGTTTGTAGGACGCTTTCAAAAAGAACGTAAAGCCTGGCCTGCGATAGCCTTAACAACAGATACATCGGCATTAACGGCCTTAGGTAATGATTACAGCTTTGATATCGTTTTTTCTCGTCAGTTGGAGGCTTTAGGTCAAAAGGGAGATGTTTTGGTTGGCATTTCAACGAGTGGTAATTCCAAGAATGTTTTAGAGGCTGTTAAGAAGGCTAAAGAATTAGGTATGACTACTATTGGTGTCACAGGTGGAACGGGTGGTCAATTAGCGTCTTTATGCGATATTACTATTGTAGCGGCATCTGCTAAGACGGCTCGTATTCAGGAGTCTCATTTATGCATTTTTCATTCCATTTGTGAATTGGTTGAAAATGCATTAACGAAATAACATGTTTTGTAGGGAACGGTTTAAAACCGTTCCCTACATTTTTTTAATTATGATTTCAATAGAATCTAAACTCGTTTCTCTCCAATCACTTAAGAAGAAATTAATTGCTTTGCGTCGTCAGGGTAAAACGATTGCCTTTACGAATGGTTGCTTTGATTTAATGCATATCGGACATGTTAAATATTTGCAAGCAGCCAAGAAGAAGGATCGTGTTTTGATTGTGGGTTTAAATAGTGATAAGTCGATCAGCGCTATTAAAGGTCCATCCCGTCCTGTTTGTCCTCAAAAATCCAGAGCTGCTGTTTTGGCCGCTTTAGAATGTGTTGACTTTGTTGTTGTTTTTAATGAAGAAACTCCTTACACCTTGATTAAGGCTGTTCAACCGGACATTCTGATTAAAGGGGCGGATTGGAAGGGGAAGGATGTTGTCGGTTCAGATATTGCTAAGAAGGTGGAGTTAATTAAGTATATTGATGGTTTTTCAACGACTAATATCATCAACCGTATCTTAGGGAAGACGTCGTAATATGGATCAGGCGAAGCAGCTGTATCGTATTATCGATGCCAATTTTAACAGGTCTAAAGAAGGTTTAAGAGTTTGTGAAGATATTGCCCGTTATGTTTGGAACAAAAATACGTTAACAAAATCTTTTAAAGATTTGCGTCATGATTTAACCTTAGTGGCAGGTGAACTTGAAGTTCTTAAGATTATAGAAGGTCGCGATGTTCAGTCGGATGTCGGTCGTCCCAGTTCTCCAAGCGAGCTTAAGAGGCGAGATATTTCTTCTGTTTTTTGGGCAAATATGCAAAGAGTGAAGGAATCGTTAAGAGTATTAGAGGAGGTATCTAAGCTTTTAAACCCAACAGTTTCTGAAGGTTTTAAAAGTTTACGATATAAAGCCTATGTCCTGGAACAGAAAGCAGTTAAAAAAAGCTAATTTATACCTGATTCTAGACGCTGGGGTTCTTTCTTACAAAGATTTACTTTTTAAGTTAAAACCTGCTGTACGTTTTGGGGTTGATATAGTACAATTGCGGGACAAAAATGGGAACGCGAAAGATATTTTAGATTTTTGTAGAGCAGCAAAGAAGATAGTCGCCGGTAAGGCTTTGTTCATTGTGAATGATCGGATTGATTTGGCGCTTTTGAGTCAGGCGGATGGTGTTCATCTTGGGCAGGATGATATTTCGTATGATAAAGCTCGAAAGATGATGGGGCCTAAGGTTATGATTGGTATTTCATGTCAGAGTTTAGCCCATGCTAAAAAGGCGGAGTCTTTGGGTGTCGATTATATTGGTTTTGGTTCCATATTTAAGACTCAAACCAAGCCTGAACGTCAGCCGATGCCATTGAAGGTGCTATCGAAGGTTATTAAGACGGTGAGTTTACCGGTGTTTCCGATAGGGGGCATTAATCAAGAGAATCTTGTTTCTTTGATTCCCTTAGGAGTTAAGCGTGCAGCTGTTTGTCGTGATATTTTGTTAGCCAAAGATATTCACAAAACGGTTAGTTCTTTAAAAGACATTTTGCGGGGGTCATACAGTGGTAGTATGGTAGCTTCCCAAGCTACCTGCGCGGGTTCGATTCCCGTCCCCCGCTTATTTATTTGACCAAGGGCGAGCCAAAGCTAAGGCGACCCCAAAAGATTGTAAGAGGATATGATTTTAAAATACCTGCCATTATTTATTATTTCAGCATTGTTTGTCTGTGGTTGTGCAACAACCGAGTATAAATCCCTACCAGAAGCTCCAGTTAAGAAGATAGTTGAGAAGCCTAAAGGAATTTACCATAAGGTACAGAAAGGTGAAACCTTGTTTCGTGTGGCTAAGTCTTATGGCGTTTCCGTGGAGGATGTGATCTCGGCTAACAATATTCCCAATGCGGCAGCTATTGAAATTGGTCAGCTGCTTTTGATTCCAGGCGCTAATGAGGTCAAGGTTATTTCGACAACTTCAACGCCGGATGAGAATAAGGAGGAGTTTATTTGGCCTATTAAGGGGAAGGTGATCTCTTATTTTAAAGATCATCGAGGGGAAGGGATTAATAAGGGTGTGGATATTCAGGCTAATGAAGGGGATGTGGTCAAGGCTGTTCGTGAGGGGAAGGTTGTTTTAGCTGATTATATGAGTGCGTATCATCAAACGGTGATGATTGATCATGGAGATGGGTTTATTTCTGTTTATTCTAAAAATCGCAAGTTATTAGTTAAGTTGGGGGAGCATGTCTCTAAAGGTGATTCTGTAGCAGAGGTGGGTACAGAAGCAGGAAAAAGTTTCCTACATTTTGAAATCAGAAAAGGCAAGGAAGCCACCAATCCTTTATTTTATTTACCATGAGCCTAACAGATTCAGATTATAATTTTTACGGCCGGCGGGAAATCTTAGACCTTCTCAATAAGAGGGTCAGAGGGCTTCGAGATGGTTATCGTCAGAATTTGGCGCTTTTAGGTAGCCGTCATGTCGGGAAGACAGCCCTGCTAAAGAGATTCATTTCTAATTTTGAAGATAAAGACGTGATTGTGCTTTACTTGGACTTAGAATCCCGCGACTTTTCTTATTTTGTTCAGCAGTTTAGTAAAACCATCCTCTATCATTTTTTAAAAAGCCAGAATCTGCCTTTGCATGAAGATTTGAAACTGCTGTGTGAATCCTGCCGTTTATCTATCCCAGCCACCACGGCTGAGATTGAATCTATCCAGAATTTATTAAAAGAAGGTAAGAATAATGAGGTCTATGCTTCACTCTTGAATTTGTCTGATGTTTTTTATGGGGAGACCAAGAAATCTCTGGTTCTTATTTTTGATGAGTTTCAGAATTTAGAGAATTTTCCTCTGACGGATGTTTATGTTGAATTGGGTAAGAGGATTATGACGCAAAAAAACTGTTTGTATATTACCACCAGCTCCAATCAGGAGCAGGCTAGAGATATTTTCTCTGAGAAGTTGTCTTTACTTTTTGGTAATTTTGAAATTGTAGAAATCTTACCCTTTGATTTAGCCACTAGTCAGGGGTTGATTGATCACAATTTAGAGGGGATTAAAATCGGGCTTTATCTTAAGAATTTTCTGGCGGATTTTACTGGTGGGTATCCTTTGTATATTAATATGCTTTGTCAGGAGTTGATTTGCTTAACAGCCTTATATCGTCAGGAAGAAATTTATGCGCCTATCATTACTCAAGCCATTGAGAATTTGGTTTTTAATCCTTGGGGTGTTATCAGTCGTCATTTTGAACTGACGGTGAGTGATTTGCGTAAAGGAAAACCGTCGTTGAGCTTGTGTTCCTTATTAGTGGCTCTTTCTGAGGGGAAGCATCGTATTGTGGATGCGGCTCAATATTTAAATCTTAAACCAACGGGAGTCACTCAGAGGATCAACAACTTGCTTGAGGCTGATGTTGTTGAGAAGAATGGCAATTATTACCACATTAAGGACAAGCTTTTTAGGTATTGGATTAAATATGTCTATCAGCGTCGTGTTAAAGCGATTGATTTAGAGCCGGGACGTGGACGCAAAAGTTTTAAAGAAGAGATCAATCGATGTGTGAATGAATTTCAGATGGTGGCGCGTAAGGATTTGTCTTTACGTATTATGGATTTGTTGCATAAATTTGACGAAGAAGATTTTGAACTGGGAGGTCGTCGATATAAACTCAATGCTTTTAAAGATGTCTCTCAGCTGAAGTTACGTCTGGGGGCTGGGAATTTCTTGGATGCGCTATTAGCCAGTTCTTCCGAAGGGCAGTGGTTGATTGTTCTTAAGAAGGACCCTATTCTAGACCATGATTTAAGTAGTTTAGCTGAGGAAATTAAGAAATTATCCCCTCGTCCAGGACGTTGTGTCTTGATTTCTTTAAGCGGTTTGGATGAAAGTGCTAAGGTGCGTGCTTTACAGGAAAAATGGTGGATTTGGAATGAAGCCCAAGTGAATACTCTCATGCATCTTTACGATGAGCCATATCTAATCAAATGAAAATCGGCGTAATCTCAGATACCCATTCGTTACTCCTTCCTAAGAAACTTCTAGAAGAATTGTCCAAGGTTGATTTAATCATTCATGCAGGTGATGTGTGTGATAAAGAAACGCTTAAAACGCTTCGTAATATTAAAGAGTTGAAAGCCGTTCAAGGGAATATGTGTGATTCTGATGTGAAGCAACGATTACCCTTGAAGGAATATGTGGAATGTGAAGGGATTCACATCGGAGTTTATCATGGGCATGGATCAGCCAGAGAGGCTTTGACGAATGCTCAAGAACAGTTTAAGGGCGAGGCTTTGGATATTATTATTTTTGGCCATTCCCATCAGGCCTTCAATAAAACCATTGATGGAACCCTTTACTTTAATCCTGGCAGTCCCAACGATGTTGTCCGGGCTCCGTTCTTTTCCTACGGTCTCATTGAAATCCGCAACGGGAAAATCAAGGCCGAAATAAGTAAGCTTTAGAATTAAGAAATCGCTTTCCTAAAAACTCTCCTGAAACCTTGTTTTAGGCTATATATAGTTTACACTTTATATAGTATGAGACAAGCCCCATTAATCCATATAGTTATTCTAATCGCATTTATAATGAACAGTTCTTGGGGTTTTCCCTTGGCTCAAGCTCAGGAGTTGAATTTACCTAAGCCTGGAGTCATGGTTCACTTAAGCCCTGAATTTAATCCGCCTATTCTTAAAGGGATCAAGGTCCATCCGGATAATCCGTTTCGGTTTGAATTCATTTTAGACAGGGGAGATTCTGATGCTATGTCATCCCCGAATGTTTTAGTCGGGGATCCAGGATTGGCTAAACCTCTAGGTTCCCGACAAAAGCATTCGGGAACGACA
>JADFYF010000102.1 GCA_015233165.1 Candidatus Omnitrophota bacterium | reverse complement strand
GCTCATGAAAAGAACCAAAACCTTGATAAACGCTTACTGATGATTCCACCGGTTGACTTGGATCAGTTATTCTCTTGGCAGGTTAATCTTTGGAAGAAAAGGGGTAACTATCAGTTGACCGTTCCCTAGACGACAAAAAAGTTTAATTTTATCGACAATATTCCTGTAAGTTGTTATATGGGAATGGTATTTATCTCTAAAAAATCCTTTAAAAGCCTTCAGATATCGTTTTCTCGTGAATGCTTTAACCTGCGGGGATAAAGAAGACTTATTAACTATATAGATCTACTTCTTTAAAAAGCTCGCCGTAATTGTATGTGACACTGACATTATCAAAGGTAAAACTATTGTTCGATGCAAGTGTCAATACAGCATTGCTTTCATTAACAACCTTGTCAATCCTATAACCCACCTTAGGCGTTATTTTGAAGACCTTGCTATCCCCGTAATTAACACTTACCGCTCCTGATGGACTAATCAATACCCCAACACCTGCCCTAGCAGTAACCTGAGGTCCCGTTTTAAAAGTATAATAATTGGCTTGCCATTGACCGTTAACTCGAGAAGATAATTTCCCATAAATTTCTTTAAAAACAGATTAAATAGAAAAGCTATTACAGTAATTCTTTTAATTGTTTTTTTGATTTTTCAATGAAACAGCGTCTAAGTGTTCGAACTCAAGCTCGATTCCTTGGTCGAGCCATTGGGAAATGATATTATAGGCACTCGCTAAAAAGAATCCTGTCACAAATCCTAAGACAGCATTGACCAAGGGAAGAACCAGAATAGCCCAGGCCCCTAATCCCCAAAGACCCTCGCTATCTTGATTCAATAGCGAACCCAGCGTCACAATCAGACCTAAAATAAGTCCTACCACGGCGTGCAGAATACAAAGGATTTTGGCTAAAGGCATCACAGAAATCTTGCTTAACTTAAATAACATTCCTCCTCCTTTATTGAATATATTCTGGCCCCAACATCGCCTGCAACATCACAGAGGTCACTGGAACAACTGTACCTACCGTAGGAACAAGCCCGCTCATGGATACCCATCCCCGAACTCTCTCATCAGAGGACATTGCAACGTGATCCTCGCCTTTAACATCCAGACTCATCAGACGACTATCCATATCCACCCCTCCCTTGGTTTTGATATCCGCTTGTGCCAAAGCAGCCTTATCTGACACAAGAACAGCTTCTTTCTTATGTTCCAACACCTCTGTACTCATCGTATCCACCTTAGCCGCTGCTTCTTCATTAATCCCGATCGGAGAGCGGGTGGTGTGCACAGAAATGCTCGGATACGTCCAGGCTCTGTTCCAAATGGTATACGCCTTAGGTTCTACTGTGATCTTAAACAGACCCAGATTCACCGTGAACTTAGGGATAATGGTAATCGTGGAGGCTTTCTTATACATCGCATTAAACATCACCTTATAAGCTAATAAACGACCCAAGGGATCAAAGCTGATAGTGTTAAATTTCTTCACTAGCTCACTATCATTAGGACCAACCGCTTCTCCACCAATATTAATATGCTGATCCGTGGCATCGATATTGGTAAAATCCCCTCGACCTATCGTTGTGACCTCTGCCCCTCCTGAAAATAGATTCCCCAGAAGACCATTTCTGATCCCCTTGGCCTGTTTGGCCGTCACCACAACAGCATTTCGTCCGGCAGGATCTGTCGGTAAACCAAGAATAATTTGTATCCCACGAACAATGCGATGAGCAAAGCGTGCTCCAAAATGATCCTGAGGATTTCCTCCATGAACATCCATCCCCATGGATCCGGGCGCATTGGCTCCCAACTTGCTGACATAGGCTTCTGTGATCTGATGAACCGCCGGAGAATCTCCAATCGCCATCGTAGGAGCCCCTAATCTGGCCCAACGAGGACGATGGGTCCAAGAACGATACAAAACGGTTGTTAATAAAAAGGGCATTGAACAGGCTAATAAGGCATCCGCCGAAGCGGCCGCCAATCCCTGCCAGCTATTCAAAGCTGCTCCAGGGTCGATCCCTAAAAGCCCTAAAATATGATGAATCGGTGCTCCACAAATAAATACCCCCAAAACAAAAACCCGAAACAAGAAATTCACATGCGGCGTTTCCTGAAGATGCCCTGCTAAATACTTGCCGTGACTAACCAGGGTTGCATTCACTGAATCCTTAGTCGCTTTATGCTGTTCATCAAAGCCTGTGATGCGTCTGGAGTCCATCACCATGCCATGAATCATCGCCTCCAACTTCTTGATATCGGCCTCATCCGCCGAAAGCCCCCAAGGGTTCTGGTGAGGAAAAATTTCTTTTAATCGTTTGACGGAATAAATCATCAGCAAGATCTGCTCCGCGTAAAGCATAATATCCGACGTGGGAGCAGCTTCCGCCGGATAATAATCCCCCGTCAAAAACACTCTTTTAGTAAATGGCTCATCCGGATTTAATCGTTGTCCGATCGCCATATTAATCATGGAATCCATGCGAGAGGTCATGACAAAGGCATTCCCATGAGTCATCTTCTTTAACAGACTAGCCAACGCCAAACTGGGAAAGGTTCCTCCGGACAAAGAAATAATCAACGCCAGTGCTCGTCGATGAATCCCAAACTGAAAAGGATCTTTTAAATTCTTATTCGAGGATGTCACAGCAACCTTCATTTTAGGAAAGAACAAGTTGTACATCTCTTTAAGATTCTCTCCCAACCACAACGATTTCTCATAACCGGCAATAAACAGATCCACCTTGTTCGTCTGATTCGCCTGCTTCGCGATACCCTTCATCCTTTCCCAATGATCCCGTTCCGTCTCAAAATTATTTCTTAATCCTTTAATCGCTTTAGAAATCTGTTCATGAATAAACCCTTCCAAGAACGCGTCGACATTCTTAGTCAGGGCATACAGCTCTGTATCCCCGGCCCTTTTAGACAGCAACTGATCGGCCTTATGGTCTGCCTGTTTAGTCACAAATTGATCCACCCGACTTTGAATGTAACCTGCAATCAGGGACTCTTGAGCGGATTTATTGACTTCGAAACGCAAGAATTGCACCTTCTCCGAAGAACACTTCCCCGCCCCTGACACGCATTCATCCAAAAGATCATTAAGCTCTCTCATCACCATGGGACGAATCAACGGATAATACAAACTGTTTTCTTTGATATAACTTTCAATAAAGCGGGAGGCGTCTAGAGATACGAAGGACTCCGCCGATTGGCGATCCGCAGACTCAGGATTCTCCCAGGCCGCAATTCTTAAAGCCAGGGCTGCTGTATTGTTTTCTAAATCATCGTCGATAATTCGATGAGGATCAGGATATTCCAAAGGAAGAGTATAATAAGGATTGCGTTCATTAAGAGGATACCCTCGCTGCAGGACCTCCTCTAAATTTAAAACTTTCTTTCGTTCTGTGGAATACACGTCCATATAAAATCCATGCGCAAAACCGACATCCACCACCTCCCCATCTCCCCTGGGATCTAAAATAAACAGCTGCTCCAAACGTCCCTTATCACCGAAATCCCCTTGCAAGACCAACGGATCTGAAGCAAAGGCAAAAAAATTCTTTCCCAGGTTATAACCCAGCGTCATCCCCTGGGCTTTAGAGAAAATAGTCACCCCATCATTCTGCAAAGAGGTGCGCACAACAAGTCCATAGGACCCTACCGCTCGTTGACGAAATTCCTGGGTAGCCTGCATCCTATCTCCGGTAAAGAATTTCTCGACGACCATATCGACAAATTTCTCTCGAGCCTCCCTGCCATGTTGCCAGCGGGCCAACAAATAGCCGGCTTCACTTTTCAACCTACTTTCCATTTCTATGTCCTCCACCAGGCTTGCTTTAAAAGCCTTAATCGTCGCCAGCTGCACCGGCGCTTTCTGTTCGACGGAGGTAATCCACAAATCTTTAAAGGATTTGTGGTCTTTGAATAAATTAGGTCGGCTTAACTGATCCGCATAACTCATTGTCCCCTCATTAAATACCTTCTTCGCAAACACTCTCTCAAAAATAGCAGCCACGGCATCTTCTTCCTGAACGCTTAAGAACCCATCTTCACTGGCGCGCTGAGCCGTCTTGTAATCCACCATAACATGAG
Source organism: Candidatus Omnitrophota bacterium (assembly GCA_015233165.1). Taxonomy (GTDB): domain Bacteria; phylum Omnitrophota; class Gorgyraeia; order Zapsychrales; family Fredricksoniimonadaceae; genus JACQCF01. Next base: position 1,328 of record JADFYF010000102.1, on the reverse strand, counting down.
CAAAGCGCACCGACGCTCTCCAGCTCCCTTGAGTTAAATGAAAATGAATTTGTGGGGCAATGGCCGGAGAATCCCCTAGGGGCATATAATCATAATATCCAGGTTTAATCTGTCCGTGACCAACCTCTTGAGGGGGGATCCAAACATTTTTCTTCATATGAACAAGTTTAGGGAAGAATTCCCGAATCTCATCCAATTGCAAATCCCGATCATGAAGACGGTAGGCATCATTGTCTCCATTATGGGAAACCACGACAAAGACATTTTTCTCTTCGGCCACAAACTTGCCGTCGACCAGGGACCATTGAATCCTTTTTTCCTGAGGGCCAACAAATGGATGCGACGCCTTTTTGGATACAGGACCACCGGTGGCATAACGCACATGTCCGTTAAGCCCAAAGATGATCGACGTATCCTTAGACACTCCCTTGATCTTAGGATTGGTTTCTTTCTTGAACTGTTGAAGAATCGTCTTCACCAGGTCGCTGCCGAATCCCCGTTTACTTTTAACCACCTTGGTCAAAAAATTTCTCGCCAATCCATCCGACGTGAACTCTTCTCCGATAATAGTATTTTGTCCGGCCGATTGTCCTCCTCGGACGATCAGTTTCCGTAATACATTATCCAGCCCCGCTTGAACCCATGAAGGATTGACCCCTTCCTTGGCCGTCCCAATCCAGAAAATCCCATAATTCCCGCATTCATATTTATCTTTCTTATCGCCAGACTTCATATCCGTCGACCAGGACGCCCTGATAGCCGCCAATGCACTGACACCCATCGGCCCTATCAAAGGCATCAACCAGGAGTGATGAAGACTGGTTAAGACAACAGCCACCGTCGATAGCAACCCTGTTGCCGCTGTAAACCAAAACCCCGCTTGACCAACCCTGGTGTCAACTTCCGCAACAGGTAAAACATAGGGATTCCCGGCATCAGGAATGATCCAGGGATTAAGAAGCTGCCCCCATTGACTGAGACTAAAATTTCCCACTAAGTTCTTGAAACTCAGAGCCTTACTCCATTGCTTGGTACGCAAACCTTCCGGGACAGCGTGACCCAAAACCTCATGACCCCAAAGTTGTGTTGCATACAACGCTCGTGTTAAAAACGGTAGCACAGCTGCTGTTGCTAAGAGACTTGGGACGTCGACTCCAAAGGCATAGGTCGCCGCTCCCATTCCGGCAAACCATCCTAAAGCATCTATCCATCGAGAAGAGCGTAAAGGCTTTGAAACAACCCCTGTCTTCGTATCAAAAACAGGTGCCGATCCTACCACCTGCGCATAATCCTGTTCCTTGACCCCTTCTGGTTCAGGGTCAACAGAA
>JADFYF010000101.1 GCA_015233165.1 Candidatus Omnitrophota bacterium | reverse complement strand
CTGATGATCTCCAACCCTCACCTTAACACCCGCCATCCCTTCATCCCCTGGCCCGAAATGACCATCTCCCTCTTTATCCTTGTAAACGTGACCGCTGATCGTGGCGCGTGGATCCCACCCCCGACTGAGAATATCGAAGCTCATCCGTAAACCTAAACGAATTGTAAAATCATTGTAAGGCAGATTACCGTCGATTAAAGGCCACACCTTTCGTGCCCGACCATCAATAAAAAAGCTAACATCATTAACAGGATTATAAGAAAACCCTAACGAGATACCCGCACTATCTTCACCGGATAAATAACTCGTCGTTCCCTGAGCTCCCATTTCCTTGCGATAAGACATATCAAAGTTACCCGAGAGCTTAGAGGTCAATTGTCGACTGTAATCAAACCCTGTATTAAAAACGCTGGGGTTAATATCCCGGTTGGACAAAAGTTCATGCACCCAGGAATAATCATAATTGGCGTAGACGGACAAATGACTTGTTAAAGGAATCTGAATCCCTGCCAGCACCGAGGAGCGATCATAGGCCGATTCCTTGGAAAACTCATATCGAGTTCTTTGAAGAGCCCCCCCCACATACACATTGGTATTCTTTAATCCAAAAAGATTAATCGCCTTTGATATTCTCTGATTCAAATTGATATTACGTCGAGGAGAAACTTCACCAGGCGTATGCACATAATACGCACTGGTATCCGACCAGAAATCATTCAACAAAGGAAAACGAAGGCTCCCGGAAGCATTGGTATTGAGCGCATCGGGATTATTAGGATTAAAGTATAAATACCCTCGATAAACATCCACAAGGGTTTGAGCCGAGATCTTTTCTGCGTCGATACTATTCGTCCATGTTCCTCCGATTTCACCCTGATTCGACGGAAGACCAGAGACTGTCGTAAACGCCTTATTAATCTGTCTGAAATTTAAAGCGGACGCAAAAACACCTTCCTGGATCCTGGCCCCTGCTAAAGAGGCGCTTTTATCATTCGCCTTGGCATATTCCCCGTTTAAAAAAACATCGAGAATCTTCTTATGAGCCTCGACAGAGTACACCTTCTTAGCCAAATCCGCTTCATGTTCAGAACCATACCCTTCAGCTGCGTTAATAGAAACTTGATTGTTTAAGTCTTTGGGGTTTAACGTTAATTTAAACGCATTGATATAGGAACTTGTATTCGCTGAACCATTCTGGGTCAGAAAAACAAAATACGGACGTTTTTCCCCATTGCTGTAAGACACGCCCAATTGATCATCCAGAAGATTCACATCTCCAAACACACCACGCAGACGAGTATTAGGTAAGGTCAAAGGGGAAAGATATCGACTGGCATCAAAACCACGTAAGCTCAGATGACTTGTTCCTTCAACGGGGATATCCGTCAAGCCCACCGTATAGGAAGTGACGCTGGAGCGACTATTAAAATCATCGGTATTCATGGAAGTATCAAAATATCCATACGGCGACTGACCAACCAGTAAGAAGCTTTGCACAAAGTCATAACTTTGACGCTTAAAAGCACTTCCTTTCTGTCCGTAATAATAGGTATTCCAATCATTAGAGTAGTAAAACTTAAACGGTTTTTCATGCTGTTCGGTTTTGGAAAGATTCACCGCCTGGGAAGAGTTCTGTGTTTCAGGAAAAACAATCCCCACATAAATCGTCCGACGACCAGAATCATCCCAGATATTCAGGAAGGTTCCCCCATATCGAAGAGCCTTCACATTGATCTGATTGCGATCCATCGTTTTAACCTCCAAGAACCCTTCATCCATCGCTAAAAATCTTTGAATATTTCGCCCCTCAAGAATCAGCGAAGTGTTATAAACCATGCGAATAGATGGTCTGGCAGGGTTGGATGCGACAACATCCTCTAGTTTAATCGACTTAACCTGCCCGGAAGAAGCGTTAGGAGTCGTTATCGTTTTTGAAATCGTAGGACTGACTGAAGGCTTAGAAACAGTTATCTTCTTTAAGGGCGTCTCAACAGGAGCTGAGACTTGAACTTGCTTTTGAACTGAATTGTGTACATGCTCCAACGCCTCAAGACGATCCAATTCCAATCGTACCGACATTGCTTTTGAATAATCGATCAATGAGAGATTTCTTTCGGTCACAGACAACGGAAGTTGTAACGGAGAACTAAAAAAGACAGCCTTAGGCAGGTAAAGATACCCCCCCGCTAATTCACTGGCGTAAATTGGAGAGGATACAATTAAGATGGATAAAAAAACGTTTAGACATGCAAACTTTCTAAAAAACATAATATCATGGCTAAGTCGAAGCCTTATCGATGGTCAACTGGCCTGAAACATCCTTGGTCAAACTTAATTCCTTGGTCACAACATTTTCATTGCCTAGATCGACGTTAAGAACAATGGAATAATGACCTGTTTTTAAATCTTTAGGCAGCGGCAACTCCCAGGACGCGGTTCCTTCAACTGGAACATACAAGGTTTTTAATTCGCCGCGATCCTTAACCATCCCTCCTTCTTCCATAATGTAATAGACCATGCGGGGAAGCAAAACAATCTTGCTCGTATTAACAAAATCTCCCGATAAATTCTGGCCTTTAACCGTTACTTTTTCAATAGATGCTTGTCTTAAGATATCCTTAGGTTCTACAAAAAATAAACAACCCACACGGGTGATAATATCAAGACCAGACGCATCTTTTAAATTAGCCCCTGTTCTCTCAAAAAACAACACTCCATAGGCCCCGGATTCAAATTGACCAGGAACACTGACACTATAGTCAATCTTTTGCTTTCCATAGGCAGGCAGGGTGATTTCTTGAGGAGAAAAACTAATCCATTTGCTCACTGAGTTTTCACCTACTCCCGCCGGAAAGAATTTCTTTGTCCCATCAAAAGGAGCTTGGTACTTAAAGTCTTCCCAATAAATTCTGACATGAACGGTCTCTGCCGAAGTGTTAGCAATCGTCAGTGATTTATCCAAATGCTCCCCCCCGGCAACAGCCAGGGTCACCTTTCCATCTTCCAGGAAAAGCTGAGCCCTCGCTGTTGCGGGGTGAAACAAACACACTAAAACTAAGATGTTGAGCGCAATGATACGCACACATTCTCCTTAATTAGCTAACAGTCGCAGAAACAAGCAAGGAACCGGTATAGGAACCTGGTTTGTCAGAATTTGAAAACGTTTGAGCACCCGGAGGCACAGGCGCCCCCGCTGAATTGTCGGTCACAATCCCTAAATACAGACGAAATGTGCCTGAACCCAGTTCCGCAGCAGTAACGGTTTCACCGCTTAAATCCTTAATTAATTTTTTACCATTAGTTCCATGGCCGGTTAAAATTGTTTCTGTTGTGCCAAGCTCTTTAGCAAAGGTCCCGACTGTTTTCCAACCTAAACCAAAGGTAGACCCGCCAGCAACATTATTAGGGTTAGATCCTTCTGTATAGCTTAACGTAACAACGGTAGATGCAGCAGATCCACCGGCAGCACCGACGTTAATGGCAAAATAATGATCTGGTAAATAGATCTGGTTGACTGCACTAAACGCTAAAGGATCCAAACTTAAAGCTGTTCCTGTAACAGGTGTTAATACAGGGGTACCCGTTGCATTGATACTTACTGCGTTAATACTGACACTTGTAGGCGCGGGGACAGTTGCTGACACCGTAAAGGTGGCATTACCTGTTGCTGCTAGGGACAATCCCGGAGCACCTACGATTAAAACACCTACTAAGAACAACTTAACTGATTTCATCATTTTCTCCTCTCCTTCTGTTTGGGGTTATTATTAATTAATTTTGGTTTAACGAAAATTTCAATGGTGCTGTAAAACTTCCTGGATGCATATCAAAATAACCTTTTAATTGATAGGTCACCGTAAAGGTTGCTGAGCTTCCCCTGGCATCTGAATAATAAATAGGACTCTCTCCCACATCGACCGACGTAAAATCTACGTTAGAGGTGCGGCCTTTGGCAGTGCTTCCAAGATCTACTTTAAACGTAAAATACTTCTTATCAAATTCCTTCCCCTTCTCATTGGTCATCAATGATGATAAATTCTGCGAAACCTGATAGGGTTTATGTAAATTCGAGTGAACTGAAACAACCACTTGCTTCTCCTGAGCTGGTGAAGAAGCGAGTACATGCCCAAAACTGATTCCTTCCGGAGGCAATGTAAAATCAAGCGTAAACACAGGTTGCACATTCAATTCAATATCGATATTAAATTCCTGATGATTCGATCCTGTATCCACCGTATATTTCAGCTGCCCCTTATAGGTACCTGTGTTAGCTTCCTGGGCCTTTGCTGAATCCACTAAAAAATAAACCCTAAACTCATCCTGATTGGCATTACCTGAATACAACATCGTCCGTAAACGAGCCAAGGATCCATCCCCTAAACGGATGTTAGAACTAGCCCCCTGAACAGCTACCTTAATCACATCTAAAGGAAGTTCTTCTCCGGAGGATTCATTGGTCAAGACAGAAACCAACTCCTGATCACATCTGATATTCTCTGAGCTGTTGTTAGAGAAGGCCACCTTCACATAATCCGCTGTTTCTAGCTTATTATCCGTATCCTTCATTCGAACGCTCTTAGGATCATGACCACCGACCACGGACACCTTTAACTGCTCTACATTTTCCAAAGAAAAATCAACCACCGATTCAGCTTGATCCGGTCCACCTTGGGATCTGACGGTAAAGATAACCCTGCCTCTAACATTCCCGCTGCCATTGATCAGATCAGGAGACACATTGTAGACAAGGGTAAACATATCACTTTCACCACCCTGACCTGATGAGTAAATCAACTGCTCGTTGAAACTCAAATGATCCGCATTCTGAAGGTACAAAGCCCCTGACGTGTTTGAATTAGACAAACTGGCGATGGCCACCGCTGACAAGTTTAAAGCTTGCCCTTTTTCATTCGTAATAGGCTCAGAAACCCTTTGAAAGACCTGATACTTGTTCCCACCAGCCGTTGAATTAACCCTGATCTGCAGCTGCTTCGCATTGTTTAAACCAGGAACAATACGATCAAACCGTATGCCACTGCCCCCATCAATAGGATTAATACTCAAAGAAAGCCCCGCATAAGCGACTGGGGCCATAGACATCACACCTAGCCAAAGGCCAAAAACAACAAAAAATCTCAGATAAATACGAGGAATAACCATAGGAAGAACTTCACCATTGGGTTTAAAAGCGTATGAATACTTAAAACGTATCCATAAAGGCTTCTGACTTCTTTTTTAAAAATAGTAGAACGGATAAATCTATTAGGTATGTAAGATGGTGAGAGTATGGCATATAAAACTCAAAAATGCAAATTTCCGTCATTTTGGGGTGTGGGAATGATACCATAGATCATTACCCCCTATTTGATGGGGAAATACAACAAATCTTATGTATCAAAGACACCTTCTTCAAAAGAATACAAAAGGATTTTCGAGATTTTCTAAAAGATAACCAAGCG
>JADFYF010000100.1 GCA_015233165.1 Candidatus Omnitrophota bacterium | reverse complement strand
TCCAGATGGAAGATTTTCTCCAGATAAGAAATAGAAAGTGTAAAAACAGTAAAGCTGGTCATGACTCCAAGGGTGATTCCTAAGGGTCTTCGCTTGCCCACGCCAGATGATGCTGAAAGCACAATCGGCAGCAAGGGCCAGATGCAAGGAGCCAGAATGGTGACAAACCCGGCGAGAAAAGAAAAAGCAAGTAATACAGTCATTAAACCCCTCCGATTAAAATCTTTTTAAAATCGTCTTCCATTACCTGTTTTAACGAAGGTCGATAAAGCATGGCCGCCGGATGATAGCAAGGCATCACCTCACAGAAAACCTTACCGAAGCTGATGGTGTGTTTCGTCCCGTGCAGTTGAGCCATCTCCCCTATAGAGGACATCTTCTCGGTATTTCCACCTGCTAAAACAAACTTCGTCGAGAAATTGCCTAACGTCACAAGAATGAACGGTTTGATAATCTTAATCTGCTCGATCAAAAATGGCGTATGCGCCTTAATTTCATCTAACTTAGGCGGACGATTGTTGGGGGGACGGTATTTAAGAATGCTTGTGATATAAACCTGCTCGCGCTTCAGACCAATCACCGATAACAGGCCTTCCAGCTTCCTGCCCGCAGAACCCACAAAAGGCAAGCCCTGCTCATCCTCCTGTCGTCCAGGCGCTTCTCCAATCAGAAAGATCCGAGTATCCAGATTTCCGTCGCCAAAAACAAGTTGATTGGCTGTCTTCTTTAGCGGCAGATCCGCCACAGACAGCATTCGCTGTCGGACAAGTTCTAATTGCCTTGCTTTAGGATGCATCTTTGCCATGAAAATATCCTGTGATGATATGCTTCTTATACCCGAACCCTTTGTGCACCACAAATCCATTGGCCGCCAATCCTCGACGGACAGGACCAGCAACGGTAAAGGTGGCAAAGGTTGTTCCCTGTCGACTCAAAGGCGCCATACCTTCAAAAACCTGCTCTGACCACATCTTCGGATTCTTAGCCGGTGCAAAGCCGCTTAAAAACCAGGCATCGGCTCCGTCAGGGGTAATTCCACGTTCTTTAATCTGTCTCAAAGCCTCCACGACATCTTCAAAGACGAGGGTCAGACGAACACGATGATCCGCCAAGAACAGCTGCGCTGTTTCTTGGGGCAACGGCTTGTATTGCAAAACCAAGGCTTCCCGATACCTTGATAAGACAGGCCAAAGACTCAGCGCACGATTCAGCTGCTGCACAGACAACGGATACAACTCGATCGATACAAAATGCAGCGTCCACGATTTCGGAGCGCACTGATCCCACAACTGCCAGGCACAACAAAAATTCAAACCTGTACCGAAACCTGTTTCAATGATGGTGAAGGTGCCGCCCACAGACGGATCCAGCTTTGAAAAACGATCCTTCAACACATTTCCCTGACAAGAAATCGACAACACCTCTTCGTAGGCATCTAGATTACAAAAATATTTATCATTAAAGATAACCGAATGAGGCAAACCGTCCTGATCCCATTCGATAGGGACATCGTGTGTTTCCAAAAATAAAAACCTTTCTTAATGAGGATTGCCCGCCGACAAATATCTAAATCTAGGGATAAACTGACCATTGGCAAAAACATTCTCCTGAAACATCGTCAGAGGCCTGACCCAAAGAGTCCCCTCAGGAAAATCGCCCTTATAAAGAGCCTTGTAAATCACCATCGGCTCCTCGGTCTCACTATGAATCGCCACATCTAAGACTTCATAACGCTTGCCTTTGTAATGCTCGTATAAACCTTTAGGAATATTGACCATGGTCTTATTTATCTTTGGCATCCTTTTATCCTAAAAATTTGCGAATTTGATCATGATTGCCAGCTAAAATAGCAACTCACTTAGAGCCATCTTTGCGTAAGACAATTCTTAATTTGCCTTCAACACCAGCTTCATAAAAATCGTGGCGCAATTTCTTATAGAAGAATCTAGCTTCCGTTTCTAAGACTTTAGCGATATTACATCCACTGGAATAATAGATTTCAAGTGATTCAATGATACGGGCAATGACAGCTTTTTGTTGCGGATCTAAATTCTTTAAGGAACGTTCAAAAGAGGAAGCAAAAAACAAAAAAAGTGGCATTACATTTTGCCCTTCTTTAGCTTCTTAATTAGGTCTTTGCTCATAGGTTGGATAGTCTGTTTCTCCTGTTGGTAGATTTTTTCAAGCTTTTTATAGTCGTCCTCTGTATAGGTTTTCTCGACCAGCTCCATGGGTATCAATTCAATCCTGTTGTTCTCAATCTTAATATCAAATATTGCCCCCCTTTTTAAATGAAAACGATCAACAATTTTCTTAGGGATAGTCACTTGATTCTTGCTGGTCAGAGTAATAGTCATAATTTGTTTCTCCTTTTAGGAGAAGATACCATACATTCCGATTCTCCACAAGTAAGGATACTCCTACTTGACATAGCCTATCTTTTAAAATTTCTTATTTCCAGACGGATAGAACGTAACGTTTCACCCACATCCTTAAAGAAAAACAGCAACCCTGCAATCATAGACAGCAAACTTAATACAAAACCTATTCTGACAATAGGTTTGAGGATTTCCAATTGAAGAGATAAAGAAATAAAGAGAATCAGGATGACGGAGGAAATGAAAAATAGACTAATTGTCAATGCCCCGACGGCATTACGCAAAAGTTTACAGCGGTTATAAAAAATCTCAATTTGCTGATAAATGATCTCTTTTTGATCCTCAGGCGCGTGCTCATGTTCCTTTTTTAATTGACGCACACGATCCAAAGGACGACTCAACCGATTAGAAAAAGACAGAAGTAACAACCCCACTCCTGAAATCATGACACACGGAGCAATGGAAGCTTGCAATACCTGGGTAAAATCAGCGTCGTACATAGCTTATCCTTTTTATCAACTCTCATAATTAAGAATATTGAATCTAATTATATCAGCCTCGATGATCAAAGAATGAACTATTTTTTAGTCTTTAGCATCCTGCATGTAATGGACCAGACGCAAGATTAGCCCCAGGGGAAGGAAACGAGCCCAAAAAACCATCCATCGATTGAAGAACCCATAAACAGCGACAGCTTCGCCTCTGAGCATGGCCTGATAACCATATTCAGCCACCTCGTAAGCCGTAGGAAGCTCTCGACCGTGGGTCAGACGAAGGTCTTTGGGGAAGGTTATCTCTTGAAATTGTGTAGCCGTAGGCCCAGGGCATAAACAGGTCACCGTCACACCACTCCCTTTAAGTTCATATCCAATGGCCGATGAAAACGACAGGACATAGGCCTTTGTTGCAAAGTACGCCGCCATTAAGGGGCCTGGTTGAAAGGCGGCCGTGGAGGCGACATTCACAATCTTCCCCTGGCGACGCAAGACCATCTCCGGCAAGAAAAGTCGTGTTAAGGTCGTTAATGCGATCACATTTAACTGCAGCATCTGTTCCTGCTTCTGAAGATTTGAGTCGATAAAATAGCCCCAATCCCCGATACCGGCATTATTAATCAGGATGTCAATGGTCAAACCCTGTTTCTTAACCTGATCATAAATTAATTGCGAAGAATCCCCTTGAGACAAATCACAGGCGATCGTCGTCACCTTAACTCCATGCAATCGACGAAGATCCTGCGCCATTGCCTCCAGTTTAGATTGAGTGCGGGCTGTCAGAACAAGATCATAACGATGCTGCGCTAAGATCCTGGCAAACTCACAACCAATTCCGCTACTAGCTCCTGTTACAAGGACTGTTTTATTCATTTTCTTCCTCGATGATCTAGCGTTTATTTCTCTCCCACCTGCTGAGCCACCCCGCCTAACATATACTTCTTATCATAAATATTTCTAAAACCTGCTCCTGCCATCATACCCATAACCTCCTTTGAAGACGGGAAATATTTATTGGAGATACTTAGATAGGCGAAGGAGTTGTATTCATTGCGATGAAAGACAACTTTTCCAAGCCAAGGCATTAAGCGTTCATAATAAATATGATAGAGCGCCTTCTGCCAGTGCCCTTCGGGTTTTCCCAAATCCAGCGTCGTGAATGTCCCCCCTGGTTTCAGAACCCTGTACATTTCTTTAAGACCAAGAGACATATCCTTAAGATTACGCAATCCAAAACTCATCATAATTGCATCAAAGGTATTATCCTTAAAAGGCAGCTCCAGGGCACTCGCCTCATAAAAGTAAACATTCCTTGCCTCTAAACGACGAGCCTTATCCTTGGCTATGATCAACATCGCACTGGCCGCATCCACAGCGTCAATATGCAAGCCATCACAACTCTCTCTCATCCCAAGGGCCATATCTCCGCTTCCTGTGCAGACGTCTAAAACCCTCATCCCCTGTTCTAATTTCAAAACGGCAATGGCATCGGCCTTGTACCGTTGCTGCTGTCCTAAGGAAATAATTTCATTGAGTCGATCATATTTAGGCGCCAACTGATTAAAAAACGATTTGTTAGCCTCCTCCCAGGAATCCGTCTTGAAATACTTGTCAAATTCTACCGTCTTTAACATGTGAACATCTTTCATGCCTCTTCTCCTTATCTTTAAACGGACCAACGTATTTGTGTCGCGTTAACAGCGACTCCTGCTCCGTAACTGAGCATCAAGGCCTCTGTCCCATCATCTAAAATCCTCTCGTCCATGAATTGTTTAAGAACATATAACACACACGGAGAAGACATATTCCCATACTGGGATAACACTCGTCGACTACCTTCTAAGGCCTCCGAAGAAAGCCCCAACTCCACTTGGAGACGATCTAGAATGGCCCGTCCCCCGGTGTGAAAGGCCAAGAGCTCCGGCAAAACTTCTAAGCGCATCTGTTTTAAAAGCTCCTTGACTCCATAGGCCACAATTTGAGGGACATTGCGGCTTAACACATTATTTAATCGACCATTCACCATTTTAAATCTTAAGTCTTCACGAAACTGCGGAAACATCATCGATTGATGACTCTCCAGCGACCAACCAGGCTTATCCTCGGTTGTCAAAAGACAGGCAGCAGCTCCGTCACCAAAAATCGAATTAGAAATCATTAAATCAACAGCATCCCCGTCGAAAAAAGCGGCTGAACACACCTCTACGGTAATCAACAAGAGATTGGATTTTGGTCTTGAAGATAAAAACTGCTGTGCGTTTCTCAACGCCGGAAGAGCCGCCCCGCAACCATGTCCCACCATATCTAACACATAAATATCTGACCTTAAGCCCAAAGACTCGACGACGTAGGATGTCAAACCCGGGCAGAGATACCCCGTACAGGTTACAACAATAAGCCCGTCAATCTGATGAGGTTCAAGACCTTCCGATTCTAAGCACTCCTGTCCAGCCCTAGTCGCCAGCTCAACCGAGACCTGTTCAAAACGCTTGGTACTTTCATCACAGGTTTCATTGAGAACCTGAGAAACCCTCTCCACACCAAAGGTGCGTGTCACGACACCATCATCAGACAAAAATCGACGATAATATTCCTTACGA